>CAKUOX010000058.1 GCA_934670175.1 uncultured Clostridia bacterium
GCCCAGCGGCGTGTACGGTGGGCGCGGGAGGATTTTTGCGGCGGAAAATCCCATTTTCCAGAGCAAAAATCGTTTCCCTGCAGTTTTTGCGCCCGAAAATCTGGAAGATTTTAGCAAAAACTGGAGAGGGTGGCAGTGGCGGGGGAGCTTGCTTCCCCGTCCACATGCTTGTCAAAAACCTTTTTTGACAAGCAAATAAGGGAGGGCCGCGCAGCGGCCCCCCTCAAGGCAAATCGTATTCCCGTTTTACTGCGCGTCGTCCTCGGTCTGCGTCACGCCGAAGTTATCCAGGTGGTATTCCACATTCGCCTCGGCAACCCAGGCGTCCAGCTGCGCGTTGTAGGTCTCGTTCTGCTTGTCCTCAAGCGCATCCTGCGCCACGCCATCGCGGATCTCATCCAGCGCGACCTCGCCGGCGGGGATGTCCGCCATATAGTAAATCACATAGATACCGTAGGAACCCTGCACCGGTCCGCTGATGCCGCCCAGCTGTTCGATGGACATCGCGCCCTCGGTAAATGCGGAATCATAGGTGGTAGAGTTGGCGGACACGGCGTAGCCCTGGCTCGCGATGGGCTCGCTGTTCATGCCGGGATCCTCGTTGTATTCGGCGATCAGATCCTCAAAGGACTTGCCGCCGTCGAAATCGGCGATCACCTGCTCGGCCTTGGGCATCAGCTCGGCATACAGCGCCTCCATCTCGGCGGTGCAGGCGGCGATGTCGGCGTCGATCTCCTCCTGCGTGCGCTGCTCGGCCGGCGCTTCCGCATCTGCATCTGCAGCGGCGTCGGCATTCTCGTCCGTCGTCTCGTCAGGATTGAGCAGTGCTTCCTTTTCGGTCTCCAGGCTGTCCAGCTGGCTCTTCAGCTCGGAATAGCGCTGCGACTGCTCATCCGTGAACTTAATCAGCACATGCTTCACGGCGCGGTAGCCCTCCGGATTCCAGGCGATGGGCACGCCGGAGTTGCGGTCGGAGGTATAGGTTCTGTCGTTCTGATAGCTTTCCTGATTGGCGGCGATCAGCTTTTCATATTCGGCCTGCACGTCCTCGTCGGTGATCTCCACGTCCTTAATAGCGTAGTCGTGCACCGCGTCGAGCAGGTAATTCTTGCGCAGGCTGTTCAGAATATCGTCGCGGTTCATGCCGTTCTGCGCCCAATATGCCTCGGCCTCGGCGACCATCTCATCGGTCTTTTCCTCGGCGTCCGGATAGAAATAGCTGATATAGTAGTCCACATACTGCTGGAAGGTCTCGTCGGCAGAGGTTTCAAAATTCATCTGCGTCTCCTCATCGAGCTGATCCAGGCCCAGCTCGGCGGCCTTGTCCAGCTGCACGCCCTCCTGCACGGCGGAGGTCACCAGATCGGTCTTAACGCTGCCCTCCATGCCGTACTGCGCCAGATCTATGCCATAGCTGGCGTACTGCTGCGCCAGCGCATCGTACTGCGCCTGCACGTCGTCGAGCCACACGATGCCGTTTTCACCGTAGGTTGCCACGATCTGCGCGGCGTAGTAGGGATAATAGGTATCCACCTGCGCCTGCAGCTCCGCGATCTTCGCGTTTGCGGCGTCCAGCTGCGCCTGAAGGTCGCCCTCGGCCAGCGCGCCCACGCACGCCAGCGCCATGGCCAGCGCCAGGCAGATGCACATCAATTTCTTCATCATGTTCCATTTCCTCCATTCCAGCTTTCGCGCCGCGGCAGCAAAATTTGTCCGGCGTGATTCATCAGCGATTATAGCACAGCCCGACGGGAATCTCAACTTCCGTCGGGCTGTGTTTATAAAACGTTCACAAATCCAGGGCAATCGCTAGCCGTTATAGATAACGCAATACAGCGTATCGTCCAATACCCAGGTAGAAATCGTGATGGCCGTATCGCCGATATTCCGGAAGGAAAAATCCGTGCCGTTGGAATAGTCGGTCAGAATCGCATCGTTCGAGCTGTCGACGTAGCTCTGGTTGTAGCGGCTGCCGTAGGTCGATTTCTGCACGATGGCAATATTATCCAGATTTTTCACCGCCAGCCACAGCGCGCTCGCCACCTGCGCCACGCCGCCGCCGGTCACCTTCACGCCGCGCCCGTTCAGCGCGCCCTGATAGCCGTAGCGCGCGTTGCGCGGCCCCACCGTTTCATTAAAGGAAAACAGATCGTCCGGCTCGAGCACCGTATCGTTTATCGAATTGGCCGCCAGCGTGACGTTGTTAATCAGCTCGGGCGTGCCCTCCAGCGGAATCTCGACGCTGGCCAGAAACACGGGCGACAGCTCGCCGGCGTCCATCGCCCAACTGAGCGACAGCTCCGTCTCCTCCGCCTGATCCAGGGCGATGCTGCAATAGAGATAATCGTCGCTCGTCCACATCTCAATATCCATATCGCCGGCATAATTGTCGAAGGCAAAATCAATGCCGGACGAATAATCCACCAGCACGGCCTTGCTGCCGTCAGGCACATAATCGCCCGTAAACGCCGCGCCATAGGTCTGAAAATCGATATACTCGATGTCGCCGTCCAGCAGATCCAGCGCCAGATACAGCGTCGTGGCGACCTGTCCGGCACCGCCGCCAGTCACCCGCGCGCCGCGCCCGTTCAGCGCGCTCTGATAGCCGTAGGCCGAGGTGCGCGGCCCCACCGTTTCATTAAATGAAAACTGCGCGCCATAGGGCAGATACAGGCCGCTGATGCGTTCGATCGCCAGCTCGATATTGGTGCGCGCGGCGTCATCCGCCGGAAGCGGCGTGCACGCGCTCGCGCTGTCCTGCTGCGCCAGCGCAGGCGGCGAGATCAACAGCGCCATCAGCGCCAGTATGGAAAGAATGCGCTTCATCGATAAAATCAGCCTCCGTTTATCTATTGGCTATGTCTAGCTGTACTCCTTGGACGTGCGATGCGCGCGCTTTGTTCCATATAAGGAAGCGCCGCACCTGCGCGGCGGCCTCAGGCGCTCAGCACGATATCGCCGTAGGGATCGCCCTGCTCGATGTGCAGCCGGCTGAGCTTCGCCATTTCCAGTATCGCCAGAAACATGGTCACGATTTCCTCACGGCTGTAATCCGGCGCGAACAGCTCCATAAATTTCAGGCTGCCGCGGCGCAGCCTGCGCGCGATGACCACCATGCAGCCCGCCACGGTGAAGCTGTCGCGGCGAATCTCGCGGTTGGCCATGCGCTCGTCCTGCTCAGCGGCCTGCGCGCGGTCGAGCACGCGGCGGAAGGCGCGCGCCAGCTTGTCCAGCGTGAGCCCCGTGATCTCAATATTGGGCGGCGGCAGCGGATATTCCTCCGGCAGCTTGGTCAGCAGCGCGCGCGCGTCCTCCTCGAGCTGGTGCATGCGCGCCGATATTTCCTTGAACTGCTTGTATTCGGTCAGCTGACGGATCAGCTCCTGCTCGGGCGTGAGCGCGTCCGGATCCTCGGGCGCGGGCGGCTTGGGCAGCATCGCGCGGGATTTGATCTCCAGCAGCGTCGCCGCCATTTGCAGAAATTCGCTGGCGGAATCCATATCCAGCTCGTCCACCAGCTTCATGGATTCCAGATATTGCTCGGTGATTTCGCTCACAAAAATATCCTGTATATCCAGCTTGGCGCTGGAGATCAGCGTGAGCAGCAGATCGAGCGGCCCGTCAAACTGCTTCAGCGATACGATATACGGCATGCTCTCTCTCCCGCCCCGTTTAAATCAGCCCGACCAGCGAATACAGCGCTTCAAACGCCCGGCCCACGCCCAGGAGCGCGCCGGATACCGCGTAGCCCAGCAGGTCGCCCAGCAGGCCGCTCGCCATCAGCCCGATCAGCACGAGCGTGGCGATGCGCGCCGTCTTCTCCGAGGCAAACAGGCTGCGCTTCAGGATCAGATCGTTGAGCGCATGGTAGCCGTCCAGCGGCGGCACGGGCAGCAGGTTGAAGATCGCCAGCGAGATATTGACGTATACGAAGTATTGCAGCATCTGATAGACGTAGCTCATCAGCCACCCGAGCGTCTCTTCCATGAGCGAGGGCGCAATGTCCGCGGCGTAGCGCATCAGCTCGCCCAGGTTCGCGATATTGTCGAGCCCCACGCGCCGCAGCGCTGTATACACGATCACCGAGCACAGCAGATAGCCCAGCAGGCACAGCAGCAGGTTCATGGTGATGCCCGCCAGCGATACCTTCAGGTCGTCCCTGCGGTAATTTCTGAAATTGCGCGGGTTCACCGGCACGGGCTTTGCCCAGCCGAAGCCCAGCAGCAGCATCATGACCGTGCCCAGCAGATCCAGATGCTTGACCGGATTCAGCGTCATGCGCCCCATCATGCGGGCGGTGGGATCGCCGCAGCGGTTCGCCATCCACGCATGCGCAAATTCATGCGCAGAAATGGCCAGAATGCGCGCCGGAAAGGCCAGCAGGAAAATGATCAGCGTCTGCCTCGGATCGGCCAGCAGCGAAGTAATATAACTGAACAAGCGCGTATCTCCTTAAAAATTGATCTTTTCTGATATTATATCGCAGTTTCCGTCCGCATGCAAGGATAGCTGTGGATTAAATCTGGCAACGCGATTGAAATCTGCGTTTTTCTGTGTTATATTAAGAGCAATGGAGGATTGATGCAAATGTATTCAAGCGATTACCGCGACATTGCGCGCGAGGCGCTCCGCGGCAAATGGAAAAAAATGATTTCGCTGATGTTCGTAGCAACGATAATCAGCTCCGGCCTGTACCTGAGCGGATTGGTGAGCAACTTCTTCAGCGATCAGATATACCACTATGTCGGCGATTTCAGATATCGCTATCTCGTTATTAACAAGCCCTTCGGCTTCGGCTGGGTGCTGATGGCGATCTATGTGCTGATCCAGCTGCTGATCGAGCCGATGGTCACAGCGGGGCAATATGCGCTGGCACAGGACGCGCTGAACGGCGGGGAGCTGGAGCTGCGGCGGCTGTTTCCGAAGGCGCTCATGTGGAAGCTGGTGGGCATGAGCCTGCTGCGCAGCCTGCTGGTCGGCCTGTGGTCGCTGCTGCTGGTGATCCCCGGCATCATCGCCGGATATCGCTATTCAATGGCCGACTATCTGCTGATCAACCACCCCGAAATGGGCGCGGTGGAGGCGCTGCGCCGCAGCAAGGAGCTGATGCGCGGCAACAAAATGGCCGCCTTTTCGCTGGACTGGAGCTTCCTCGGCTGGGCGCTGCTGACCTTCATCGTGTCTGCAGCCGCCGGGCGTCTGGGCTTTATGCTAGAAATGGATCTTATCCCGATCGGCCTGCTCGCGCTGAAACTGCTGTCTGCCGCCATAATGTCGCCGTTGAGCGCCTACATGACCACCGCCAAAACGGCGTTCTTCATCTCCATAGAGCGCGCGGAGGCACAGGTAAAAGCGGAAAGCGCAAAGGCCGCGGCTGAAACCGAAACGGAGCCTGACCCGGCTGAGGCGGCGCGGCGTGCCGCTGAGGAGCAGGCCAAACAGCACGAGGCCGCCGAGGCCTCGGCATGCGAAATGTACCTGCGCTGTCATTGCAGCCATCGCCTGCTCGAGCAGGCCGGACTGGCGGCGGAATACGAAGCGCTGCTCGGCGGCCGCCGCTATCAGGAGGAGCTCTGGCGGCGCGGCTATGTGGACGAACTGATGCGCCGCTTCGATACCGATCCGGCGGCGCTGGACGATATTATTGCGCTCGCGGGCGAATACGGCATGGACGATCTGGCTGACCGCGCGCTCGGGCGCATCGACCGCCATATCTGGCAGAACACGCTGAGCGATGCGGAAACTCTGAACCTGCTCGGGCGTATGCTTTCGCTGCTTCAGGCCGAGAGCTTTGCCGCGCAGATGGGCTTCGTATCGCGCAAGAAGCGCCAGATACTGGATATGGCCGAGCGGCTGGAGCGCCGCCTGAACGAGACCGACCCCGACGGCGCCTGGCGCGACGCCATGCAGACGGTTCGCGAAATGGCCGCGGAATAGTTGATCGATGTATAACTGAAGGGCTCCCCTTTGCTTGTCAAAAAAGATTTTGACAAGCATGGTGGACGGGGAAGCACGCTCCCCCGCCACTGCCACCCTCACCAGTTTTTGCTAAAATCCTTCGGATTTTCGGGCGCAAAAACTGCAAGGAAACGATTTTTGCTCTGGAAAATGGGATTTTCCGCCGCGAAAATCGCCCCGTGCCCACCGTACACGCCGCTGGGCACGACTGGAAGTTCGATCCTCTCGAGCTCTCCCGGGGGTTTCGACAGATTGAGGGCTCCCCTGCCGCCCAAGCGGAGGGGAGCCCTTGTTGTATGCTGAGGAATCTATATCTTATTAATTAGTAGACACCGGCGGATCGAGCGGCGGCACCTCCGTGGGCTCGGGAACCGGCGTCTCCGCAGGCGCTGCGGCGCGTTTGGTCTGCGGCACCTTGGCCCAGCGCGCGAGCAGCGGCACCTCGTTCTCGGGCAGGTTCTCCAGCGTCGCCGAATGCTCGTCCTCCGCGCGGTTCAGATAATACCAGCCGAGAAAAACGAATCCCTTCGTGGACGGCGAGCGCAGCGCCAGCAGCGTGGCCGACTCGAGCGCCGTGTCGGGATCCAGCTGATGGCGGTTGAGCGCGTTGGCGAAGGTCACGGTATACACATCCGCCCTCGTCTGCGCGTCCCTGATGACAAACAGAACGCGCTTCGTCCTGCTGCCGCGGCTCACGCGCACATCAAAAGCGCCGTTTTCCGCCGCTTCGGTCGCTTCCACAGAGATCACGACCGCGCCGTCCTGCAATTCAGCAGACACGCTGCAGCCGAAAAGCTCCGTGCTTTGGCCGACCTCAAGCGCGGTTTCAGTATCATCCACGATCAGCGTCACGCCGGCCTGCGCCGCCTTTTCGCTGAGGAAACGGAGCTCGCAGTTCTCACCGGCGCCCAGCACCATCAGATACTCGGCAGCACTCTTCTTATTCTCGAGCTCGATCGCATTGACCAGCTCCGCACTGTCCCCTGCGCCATCCTCTGCGATTGCCGGTATCAGCATGCACGAGATCAGCAGCGCCAGCGCGAGCACCAGCCCCAGAAAATGATTCGCTCTTTTCACCATGGCCTTCTTCCCCCTTAGATCATGTTTTTCTGTATGGAAGTAGCTTCCATCGTCTTCATATTACCATAATAATTCCGCCTGTGCAAGTGCTTGACCGCAGTTTTTCCCTATTTCATCAGCCTGCCGCGCAGCCGGTTTATATACAGCTGCGTCATTATCATCAGCAGCCGGTCGTAGATCAGCAGCGTTACATTGCCGATCAGCAGACAGGCAAGCGCCATTGCCAGCCCCATTTCGCGGTATTCCGCCGCCAGCTGCGTCAGCCCCAGCACGAACACGCCGCAGACGTAGGTCAGCCCCGCGGCAAGGTTAAATACCAGCAGCTTCGCGCCCACGCGCAGCAGCGGACTGCGGATCTGCGTCAGCCGCCAGCGCAGCACCGGATAATGCCCCAGGAACAGGAACAGCAGCGCGCTTTCCTTGTCCGGACTCAGAATCAGCGAAAGCAGCGCGATCGCCGCGTAGGCGCTCCAGCTCATCCTTTCGCCGCATTCCACGAACACGGGAATCAGCATCAGTCCCGCCAGTGCGGGGCAGCAGAACGTTGCCAGCGGGATCAGGTTGCCCAGCATCATTATGCCCGCCGCCAGCGCGCAGAGCATGCCGGTGAGCGCGAGCTTTTTCGTCTGCTTCATTCCAGAACGCCCCCTGCGCATCTCAGCACCCAATAGCCCTTGTCGCGGGCGATGCGCGCCACATCGCGGTAAATGCCCTGCAAATAGCGCTGCGCCGATTCCGCGCCCTGCTGCTTGCGGATCACGATGTACAGCGCGCCGTCCTCGGTCAGGTGCGCGCGCGCCGCGTCGAACAGGCCGTAGATCACCGCCTTGCCCGCGCGAATGGGTGGGTTCAGCACGATGGCCGAAAACGCGCCGTCGACGTCCGCAAAGCCATCGCTCACGCGGGCGCGGGCGTTATGCACGCCGTTCGCCGCGCAGTTCTCCGCCGCCAGCGCCACGGCGCGCTCGTTGACGTCCGTCATCAGGATCTCCGCATTCGGGTATTTCTTTCCAAGGGCGACGCCCACCGGCCCCCAGCCGCAGCCCAGATCCAGTATCCTTCCGGAAAGCTCCGGCAGCGCCTCCAGCAGAATGCGCGTGCCCATGTCCAGCCCATCGCGGCAGAACACGCCCGCGTCCGTGGTGCACTTAAAGTGCATGCCCAGCGCGCGGTATTCCACCGTTTTGGGATCGGAGGCCGCGGCAGGCGCGGCGCTGTAATAATGCTCCATATCGATCCATCTCCTCACAGCAGGCCGCTCATTCTCTTCAGGCCTGATATTTCCTCATCGGTCAACAACCGGAATTCGCCGGGCGCAAGCGCGGGATCCAGCGCCACGCAGCCGATGCGCAGCCGCGAAAGCGAGATCAGCGGATGCCCGACAGCGGCAAACATGCGCTTGACCTGATGAAATTTGCCCTCGCTCAGCGTCACATTCGCCACGGAGCGCTCTCCGGCGGAGCGTATTTCAAGCCGAGCGGGCCGAGCGGTAAAATCCGAAAGCGCCAGTCCCTCGGCAAAGCGCCCTACGTCCGCCGCGTCAAGGCAGCCCTCGCACACGGCGCGGTAGGTTTTTTCCGCCTTCCAGCGCGGCGAGATCAGCCGGTGCGCCAGCTGACCGTCGGTGGTCAGCAGCACCAGTCCCGTCACGTCGCGATCGAGCCGCCCCACAGGGCCGATCCTCCGGCGCGCGTATTTCTCCGGCAGCAGCGATACCACCGTTGGCAGGCGCTTATCCTCCGTAGCGGTGATGACGCCGGCGGGTTTGTTGAGCATCAGGTAAAGCTCGTCGTTCGCGTCGATCGGCGCGCCGTCCAGCATTACGTCGGCAATTTCCACGTTGAGCCCCGGGTCGCGCGCGACCGCGCCGCCCGCCTGCACGCGCCCTGCGGCGATCATCGCCTTCGCCTGCGTGCGGGAGCAGCCCGTGAGCGCGAGCGCCTTGTCCAGCCGCATGTCCGTTCACCGCCCTTTTTCTCTCGTCGCCTATCATTATAGCAGACCCCGCCGCCCCGCGCAACCTCGGCTTAATTGCGCGATTTTTGGGGTTGACAAGGCGTTTTGAATCTGATATAATCATCCATGCTGGTTGTGCAGGGAGAGATGGCCGAGTGGTTGAAGGCGCTGGTCTTGAAAACCAGTGATGTCGAAAGGCACCGGGGGTTCGAATCCCTCTCTCTCCGCCAATTTCATATTTATATCGTGGAGAAGTACCCAAGAGGCCGAAGGGGCTCCCCTGCTAAGGGAGTAGGATGGGATAACTGTCGCGAGGGTTCAAATCCCTCCTTCTCCGCCACCTTAGTACCCAGATATTGATACAATATCCGGGTACTGTTTTTTTGCATATTATGCCGGCACTCGGTACGAAAATCAGATCTATGCAAAGTCAGTAGTCTATTTTACCCTCAGTCCGGTTTCCGGTCAATCGATATTGAGCCATCCCTGCTGATCCTCGGCTTTGGCCTGTACGCCATCAAACTGTTTTTGAGATAATGCCTTCATCGTTTACCCTTTGCGCGGCATCAGTCCACAGGAGTATTTCTCCGTGCAAAAGCCTGCAATTTTGCATTTCGGCATGAAGTAGTGTTCCACGATATATTTCCATTCTTCAGAGTAATTGCCGAGCTGATCGCACAGATCACTGAAGAGTCTGCGATATTCGTGATACGCCCGGCTGCACATTCGCTGTCGGGACATATCCATCAGATTGCGCAGGTTATGTTTGCACACAATTTTCGTTTCCATGCCAAGCGGGAGCCCCATCGCAGAATCCTCGCGGGGAATGCCCAAGGCGTCTAGCTGCTCGAGATGATGGTGGATATTACTCATCATCTGGTCGTAAACCTCTCTGGCAAGCACATTATCCGCAATACTGGGCGGCGTGACATAAGCAAAGCCGTGTTCATAATCGATGTATCGCGTGCTCGCCTGGAGGCGCGTCGGAAGACCGCCCACATGGGTATACCACTCTCGAATTACCCTGGCCGAGTATCCGTCAAGGATAAGATAGACATCTGGAAATTCAAAGGTTCTGCCATGCCCGCTCTCGAGACAATCGACGCCTCTCAGGTAATTTTTCCTGTCGTCGGTCGTATCCGCACCCCAACAGATACCGGCCTCGACGCCAATCATCGTAATTGGATTTCTGCAGGTGTATGTCTGAATGATAACGCTTCCCATATTCAAGCCCCCTATCCTCGCTGTCAATATATCATAAAAATCAAATAATGTCCATTGATCTATTCAAATTACTAAAAAATTAACTTGTAAGCGGGCCAGGTTCTTGCTATACTTTTTCCAGAAACAGATGATCCTCTTATCGGCAGAACGGAGGCGATGATATGTCCGAAATCTCTGATTTGATGATGATTGGCGGCGGTCCGGCCGGGTATCTGCTGCGGAACGCGATTGAACGCCGCCGAGTCGAGCGGGAGGTCATTTCTCCGCGTCGGATGTTCTCATGAAAAGAGCAGCGGCGAAAATCAACGCCGCTGCTCCGGACTGTATCCGATGGTTAACCGTTCTTTTTTTCAAGTGCACGGCAGAGGGTCGGCGCGATGAGGCAGGCAATGACGCCACCGATCACTGCGGTAAGGAGCTGAGGCCATGTAAAGGAGGCCGTAACGACGCTGAGCTTTGCCTCAGGAACAACGTGTGGCGCAACCAGCCGCACGAGGACGATGAGCAGCGTTACAAACTTTGCCGCCGCGGCCAGCGCCATGCTGACGTATGCGGCAGCCGGCTTCTTCTCCTTCAGGCACTTGCCGACGAGCAGACCGAACAGGAGCGCATAGACCGCATTGCCCAGCGAAACGCACGGAACCATCGGCAGAAACGCCGGGCCGATGCCGAGCAGATATGCACAGAACGGCGAAATGACAGCGACCGTTATGCCGGACCAGACGCCGCCGATCAGTGCCGAGACGGCCAGCACCAGATTGACGCAGGAGCCGGTCACCAGCTGACCGAACCCCCTGGTAAAAAACTGAACGGCGATTAAAAGTGCGAGGCAGACCGCGGTTCGCACGATCCAGGTCGTTTTTTTCATGAGAATTCCTCCCGAATTGTTGTCGACCTTATTATAGCGCGATCGCAGAAATAATTCCGTTGCGCATGCAACCAAAGGAGAAAGAAAATGCTGACGCGAACAGAGCAGAATACACTGCTGCAAAACCGGCTCTTTGCGGGCCTTTCCGAAGCCGAGCTGAGCGGACTGCTGGAAAAGCTGTCGGCCCGCACGACTGTTTTTGCAAAGAACAGCGTTATTTGGGGGATGGGCGAGAAGGTCGAAAGCGCGGGAATCGTCCTGTCCGGGTGCGTTGAGGCATGGCAGTATACGCAGGATGGTCAGGAGAGCCTGGTGGCTGTCCACGGGACGGGCGGGTTGTTCGGCGACGTGCTGATGTCCGCGCGGACGATCGGCAGCCCGGTAGAGCTGCGCGCGGCAAAGGCCTCCAGGATCCTGTTTTTCTCCCTGGACGCGCTGCTCTGCCGCTGCGCCGAGGGCGGCGGATGGGACTGCGCGAAGCTGCTGTCCAACCTGCTGGCGGAAATATCGGAAAAATACTGGGCGATGCAAAGCCATATCCGCCTGCTGGCGATTCCAGATGGGAGAAGGCGGCTGGAAACCTATCTGCAGCACGAAGCGGAAAACGCGGGCGCAATGGTCTGCACCGATATGACGCGCGAACGGATGGCGCAGTATCTGGGCATGAACCGGAGCGCGCTTTCTCGCCTGCTCGGCACGATGCAGCAGGCAGGAAGCATCGAGCTTTGCAGAGGCGGTATCCGCCTTTTGCGGCGCATACTGTCCGATCCTGCATAACTGGGGCGCAGAAAGGGGCGATGGCTTAGACACGGATATATTCACAGAAAGATATTTATGCGTGGTACAGAATAATGACAAAAGGAGTGAACCAATCTTGAGCAGACTGGATATTAAAACCGCAAGCAAAGCCCAGACCGTCGTGGATCATCTTTACAAGGACATGGAGCGCAGAATTGCGTCCAGCCCTCCTGGATTGTGCCCCATTGATATGTCGCTGACCTTTTTGCAGCTGTGTCATGCCCAGTCGTGCGGCAAATGCGTTCCCTGCCGCATCGGCCTCGGTCAGCTTGCTGTGCTGATGGGCCAAATTCTCGATGGCACGGGTTCCATGCTGACGATCGACACCATCGAAAAAACGGCGCGCGCGATTGTCGCTTCCGCCGACTGCGCCATCGGCCGCGATGCGGCGCAGCTGGTGCTGAGCGGCTTCGAGGGCTTCCGCGATGACTATGTGAACCATGTCCGGCACCACAGGTGCCTCGCCTCGCTGCAAAACCCGGTTCCCTGCGTTTCGCTGTGTCCCGCAGGCGTCGATGTTCCGGGCTATGTTGCGCTTGTGCGTGAAGGGCGATATGCGGACGCGGTGCGCCTCATTCGAAAGGACAATCCCATGCCGACCGCCTGCGCGTATATCTGCGAGCATCCCTGCGAGGCGCGCTGCCGCCGCAATATGGTGGACGCGCCCATCAATATCCGTGGGCTCAAGCGCTACGCCGTGGATCACGCGGGAGATGTTCCGAATCCGCCCTGCGAAGCGGCCACCGGCAAGCGCATCGCCATCATTGGCGGTGGGCCGAGCGGCCTTTCCTGCGCGTATTATCTGCGCCTTATGGGGCACTGCGTGACCATTTTTGAGGAGAAGAAGCAGCTCGGCGGCATGCTCCGCTACGGCATTCCAGCCTATCGCTTCCCGCGCGAAAAGCTGGACGCGGAAATCGCCTCCATTTTGTCCACCGGCGTCGAAGTACATACCGGCGTGACGATTGGAAAGGATATTTCCTTCGAACAGCTGCACAGGGACTATGACTGCCTGTATGTAGCCATCGGCGCACATACGGACAAGAAGACCGGCATTCCGGGCGAGAACAGCAAAAACGTCATGTCCGCCGTCGAAATGCTGCGTGCCATCGGCGACAATATCATGCCGGACTTTACCGGCAAGCGCGTCGTGGTCATTGGCGGCGGCAATGTGGCGATGGATGTAACAAGGAGCTCCGTGCGCCTCGGCGCCGCCAGCGTCACCTGCGTCTACCGCCGGAGAATTGAGGATATGACCGCGCTGCCCGACGAGGTGCAGGGCGCGATTGCCGAAGGTGCGGAGATTCGCGAGCTCTGCGCGCCGGTACGCATCGAAGCGAACGAAGCGGGCGAAGTCGCCGCGCTCTGGGTGCAGCCGCAGATCATCGGCTTTGCGGATAAGTCCGGCCGACCCCGTCCAGAGGCGGCGAGCCTCCCCGAGGAGCGGATTTTGGCGGATGTGATCGTTGTCGCCATCGGCCAGGGTGTGGAAATTGCGGGCTTTGAACAGACCGGCATCCCCATTCGGCGCGGCACGTTCATAACAGAAAGCTCCAGCCAGGTAGACAACATGGAAAACGTGTTCGCCGGCGGTGACTGCGTGACGGGACCGGCGACGGCCATCCGCGCGATTGCCGCGGGCAAGGTCGCGGCGGCGAACATCGACGAGCAGCTGGGCTTCCATCACGAGATCCGCACCGACGTGGAAATCCCCGCGCCGCACCTGGGGGTATGTCCCGCGCGTGGGCGCGTCAACACCAAGGAGCGCGAGGCTGCGCAGCGCAAGGGCGATTTTGAGGACATCGAATGCGGCATGACGTGTGAAGAAGCCTGCGCGGAGAGCTCCCGTTGCCTGCGCTGCGACCACTTCGGCTACGGTATTTTCAAAGGAGGGCGGATTGAAAGATGGTAACGCTGACGATAAACGGCAGGAGCGTTTGCGTGCCGGAGGGAACCAGCATTCTCGAGGCCGCACGCACGGCCAATATGGAAATCCCCACGCTCTGCTATCTCAAGGATCTCAACGAGATCGGCGCGTGCCGCATCTGCATGGTTGAGGTCGAGGGGCAGGACACGCTGGTCGCCGCGTGCGACAATGCGGTTCGAGAGGGCATGGTCGTTTACACCAATTCCCAGAAGGTTCGCATGACGCGCCGCGTGAATCTGCAGCTGCTGCTGAGCCAGCACGATGTGAATTGCGTCAAATGTACGCGCAGCGGCAACTGCAAGCTCCAGAGGCTCGCCAACGACTACAACCTGCTCGGCGCGCCCTATCAGAAAAAACTGCGCCCGGCAGCTGTGGATTATTCCGCGCCCATTCTGCGCTTTGAAAACCGCTGCGTGAAGTGTATGCGCTGCGTGCAGGTCTGCGACAAGATGCAGGGCGTCCATATCTGGGATCTGGTCGGCACCGGCTCCCGCACCACCGTCGGTCCGGTGCGGGCGAACAGCCTTTCCACGTCCCTTTGCACCTACTGCGGACAGTGCGTAACCCACTGTCCGGTTGGCGCGCTGGAAGAACGGGACGATACCGACCACGTCTATCGAATGCTGGCGGATCCGTCGCTCACGACGGTTGTACAGGTGGCTCCCGCCGTCCGCGCAGCATGGGCGGAGTATTTCGGCCTCACGCCGGAGCAGGTCACGCCGGGCGTGCTGGCATCTGCGCTGCGCCAGCTGGGCTTCGACTATGTGTTCGACACCAATTTCAGCGCCGATCTGACCATCATGGAAGAGGGCAGCGAATTTATTGAACGCTTTACGCACAGGGGCGCGTATCCCTGGCCGATGTTCACATCCTGCTGTCCCGGGTGGGTTCGGTTCGTAAAGGGACAGTTTCCTCAATTCGCGGGGAATCTGTCCACGGCAAAGTCGCCGCAGCAGATGTTTGGCGCGGTCGCCAAGAGCTACTTTGCAGAAAAGATCGGCGTCGATCCCAAAAACATGCGCGTCGTTTCCGTCATGCCGTGTACCTCAAAAAAGGCGGAGGCGGCGCTTCCGACGATGAAAGACGCCTGCGGCGATCCCGACGTGGACGTCGTCATCACCACGCG
>CAKUOX010000059.1 GCA_934670175.1 uncultured Clostridia bacterium
CGGTGGGCGCGGGACGATTTTTGCGGCGGAAAATCCCATTTTCCAGAGCAAAAATCGTTTCCTTGCAGTTTTTGCGCCCGGAAATCTGAAAAGATTTCAGCAAAAACTGGTGAGGGTGGTCGTGGCGGGGGAGCTTCTTCCCCGTCCACATGCTTGTCAAAAACCTTTTTTGACAAGCTAAGCGCGTCCTGAAAAAAACAGGACGCGTTTTTAAACTTTCCTCGGGGATTCTGCGGGCTTCAGCCAGTCACGCAGCAGGCGGTTGTCTGGCTGCTGGTTCAGCCAGAGCGCCGCAGGGATAAAGCCGTTATCGCGCATGCTGACCGCGCAGCTCTTCGCCACGATAACATGATCCAGCAGCGGCACGCCCACGGCGGTGAGCGCATCTAGAATATCCAGCGTGGTACTAATGTCCTCCTGCGAGGGGCGCAGCGTGCCCTGCGGATGATTGTGACTGAGGATCACGGCATAGGGTGACGCGCTGATGACCTCCGAAAGCAGGCGGCGCAGGCTGAAGAGCATGCCGTCGTGCGTGCCCTCGTGCAGCATGACGCTCTTGAACATGCGCCCGCGCGTATTCAGACAGAACAGGTGCAGCTGCTCCACCGGCAGCGCAAAGAAATTGGCGATCAGGTAGTCCTGCGCCAGCGCCAGCCGCCCCATATTTCCAGCCTTTTCGATTTCCCGCCGCTGCTGCTGGCGCACCATGCCCTGAAGCTGGCTGAGCAGCAGCGCCATGTGCGGGTGCACGCCGCAGCTTTCCAGCAGATAGGGACTGGCGCTAAAGACCGCGCCGGGCGTTATGAAGCATTGCTGCAGGCGGCGAACGAGCGCCATCGTATCTTTTTTCGGATATGCGCAGCGAAGCAGCCGCTCAATTGCGCCAAAGTCCGCCTCGGCAGCGCGTTCGTCGGCGCTCATGCCTCCGTCAGCACGCCGGCCTCGATTAGCGCACGGCGCACGGTTTCAACGTCCATGATGCGCTCGCCCATGTAGTAGCCGTCATCGGCCTCGCTGAAGCACAGATAGGCCGCGCCGTCGATGGCGATGCCGCCGCCGACAAAGACGATATTCAGGCTGATCGGCGCTTCGATCTCGTACAGATCCAGCACCGCCTCGCGCGCGCTCAGGCGTTCGCAGTCCTCACCAGCGTCCAGATAGGCGTTCAGCTGTGCCAGCTGCGCCGCGTTGAGCCGAAGTTTCATTTTTAATGCGCCTCCCAATAAAAATGCTTGTTATATTCAGTTTACACTTTCCGGACCGCAAAGGCAAGATATTATGCGTAAAAAGCCGTTGACCTGCCGCGGGAAATTTCGTATAATAAAATAGGATAATTGGAGCAGCGCACCCCATTTCGGGATGCTCTGATGCTTTATATTTGATATTGGGAGGTCGCTTGATCTTGCATACCTCATATGGAAAGCTGGCAGTGCTGGGCTTTTGCCTGCTGCTGGCATATTTGCTGTTGGCGCCGATGCGCGCCGGACAGGAGGATCAGCTGATGCTGTCGCCTGCCGCCCTGCGGATGTCCGTGGGCGATAGCTATACCGTGCGCTGCGCGCTGGCGTCGGACGCGCCCGGGCAGTCGCTCAAATTCGATTCTTCGGACGTGCGCGTGGCGTCCATCGCTACGGATGGCACGGTATACGCCCTCGCGCCGGGCGAAGCGGTAATCACCGCCAGAGCCTCTGGCGGCGCGCATGCGCAGATGCAGGTGCAGGTGCGCGGCGTGCCGATGTCCGAGCTTACGCTGAATGTGGATGAGCTGCACATTGCCAAGGGCGAGATCAGCGGCCTGAGCGTGCGCTACAACGCCGACGCTTCCGATACCCGCCTGCAGTGGATCAGCTCCGACGAAGGCATCGCCCGCGTCGATCAGGCCGGCCGCGTGGAGGGCGTGAGCGGCGGCAGCGCCTACATTTCTGTGATTACGCCCGCAGGCAGGAGCGCGTCTGCCCGCGTGTATGTGGATGTGCCGGGCACGGCCATGCGCATCGCGCCCGCTGAGCTGACGCTGGGCGTGGGCGCGCGCGTGCAGCTGAGCGCTTCTTATCTGCCGCAGGATTGCACCGACAGCGTGCGCAGCTGGGTCAGCTCCGACCCCGCCGTGGCGCGCGTAGATGAAAACGGCGAGCTGCGCGCCGTGGGCGAGGGCAGGGTCTATATCAGCGCGCTCAGTACGGGCGGTCTGACCGGCGGCATGGAGGTCACGGTCGAGGCCGCGCCCGAGGATATTCAGCTCGACCCGTCGCGGGCGACGCTGGAACGCGGCGATACGGTTCAGATGCAGCTGCTGTTCCTGAACGCGGACGGCAGTGTGGACTATGAGACGAGCCATCCGGTGGTTTGGACGTCGAGCGACGAGCGCGTGGCGACGGTGGATCAGCAGGGTCAGGTCACGGCGCTCAGCAGCGGCGATTGCCGTATCGAAGCCAGCGCGGATGGCATGACGGCGAGTTGCCGCCTGAAGGTCCAGGTCACGATCCATGAGATCACATTGGATCAGCAGGAGATATACCTGTTGAAGGAACAGGCGGCGACGCCGATACAGCTGCGCTGGTCGATCGCACCCGCAGACGCGGACGATCCAACCGTCCGCTTCACCAGCAACAACGAACAGGTGGCCACTGTGTCGCCCGAGGGATTCGTGCGCATGACCGGCGGCTACGGCACGGCGGTGATCACTGCCGCCAGCGAGAGTGGCGCTACGGCGAGCTTTACGGTGAATGTGGTCACACAGCTGCCCCAGACGCAGCCAGAGGCGACGCCGGAGCCGGATGAGCCCGCAGCGACGGCCGAGCCCGCAGCGACGGCCGAGCCTGCGGCGACGGATGATTGGATGGATTTTGGCACGCAGATGGACGAGCAGGACATGTATGCGGGCATGGAATTTGACGACAGCATCGACTTTGATATGTACGGTGGCGGCGGGGATTCCGTCGGCTGAGCAGGAAAGGACGGAGAATATGATCTGCAGCGTGGCGCTGAATCCGAGCATCGATCGCACGCTCGAACTGGAACGGCTCAATGTGGGTGGTCTGAACCGCGTGAAGGGGCAGACGGACGTGGCTGCGGGTAAGGGTATGAATGTGGCGCTTGCAGCGGCGGCGCTGGGAGAGCATGCGGCCTGTATCGGGCTGATGTACCGCGAGGGCGGCGCAAAGTTTGAGGCGCGGCTGCGCGAGGGTGGCGCCGAGAGCGATTTTGTGTGGTGCGACGGCGCGGTACGCGTGAATGTGAAGGTGTTCGACCGCGAAAAGGGCGAGATCACCGAGCTGAACAGCAGCGGCACGCCGGTGAGTGCGGCGCAGCTCGAGCAGATGGCGGCGCTTACGGCGCGGTACGCTCAGAAGGCGGATGCGCTGGTGCTGACAGGTTCGCTGCCGCCGGGATGTCCGGTGGATCTCTACGCGCAGCTGGCAGAGGCGGCGCGGGGCAGCGATTGCCGCGTATTTCTGGATGCGGACGGCGAACGCCTGCGCGCAGGTCTGCGCGCCAGACCGTTTCTGATCAAGCCCAACCGCTACGAGCTGGAGCTGCTCAGCGGTGAAAGCCTGGATACGCTGGATAAAATCTGCGCGGCGGCGCGCAGGCTGACAGACGGCGGCGTGCGCTTCGTCGTGGTGTCCATGGGCGGCGACGGCGCGCTGATGACCGACGGCGAACAATTCCTGCATACGGCGGGCCTGCGCGTTCAGGTGCGCTCGACCGTGGCGGCAGGTGATTCCATGATCGCGGGACTCGCAGCGGGTTTTGCGCGCAGCCTGAGCATGGCCGAGACATTCAGGCTGGGTGTGGCTGCGGCGACCGCGCGCTGCATGACGCCGCCGGAGCAGCTGATCCGTGCGGAGGATTGCGCCGCGCTGGCGGCACAGGTCGAGGTCAGGACACTTTAGGGTAAAATAAATGAGGCATGCCATACTTTTGTACGGCATGCCTCAGCTTGTCAAAAGAGCTTTTGACAAGCCTGTGGGCGGGGAGGCGTGCTCCCACGCCACTGCCATCCTCACCAGTTTTTGCTAAAGTCCTCTCGACTCTCCTGTTTTATGTGTTTCTGCCCGCGCATAGGCTTGAAGAAAAGGCTTTTGCGAATGGGGGCGGAAATAATGGATCCGGTGCGTGGCGTTTTATTCCTGCGCGAAGCGGGAGAAGCAGCAGGATTCTGCGGCGAGCTGCCTGCGGATGTGCGTGTTGCAGAATGCGCATTCGATGCGTCATCCAGACGGCTCGCACAGGCACAGACGGCGCTCTGGCAGCTGCGGCGCGAATGCGATTGGGTGTGCGTGGCGGCGCGTGGCGCGTGCGGCTGTGTAGCGGCGGCGCTGGCGGCGCAGCTGCCGGTCGATCGGCTGGTATTGGCGAAAAATCGCCTGTTTGCGCCGGTCAATGACAGTTGGCCGCGCGAGCTGCGGCGACTGAATGCCTTCGCGCGCCGAAATCTCTCGCTGATTACGGCGCAGCTTGTGCTGGTCGCGCCGGAGGAACGCGAGGTTCGCCGCATGCTGCGCTGTGCCTGCAATGCGCAGTTGTGTATTGCAGGTGGCGACGAAAGCTGCGCGCAGCTGTTGACCGCACCGTGGGCGGGGGAGGATCGCAGCGCCGCGGAATAACAGGCTATTGCCGCTTCATCTGCCTCAGAAATAGTAATACCGCCGCGATGGCCGCCGCGATCGCATATCCGGCGACCCAGTACAGGTGGGGGAATATGGCGGCATAGTCGCCGCGCAGCACGGCGCGCTGCAATTCAACCGCGTGCAGGAAGGGCAGCGCGTTGGACAGCGCTTTGAAAAAGCCGCCTACGAGGTTCGGGTCAAACCATGCGCCGGAGAACCACGCCGTCAGGTTGGTGAGCAGCGCGCCGCAGATACCGCCGACCTGCTTGATGCCGAGCACGCTGCCAAAGAGCAGCCCGAGCGCGATAAACAGCAGCATGGCGGGCAGCATCAGCAGCACGGCCAGCGCGATGCGCGGCGTGAGGGGCAGTCCCAGCGCGACGGCGGCAATGTAGCAAACGAGGCTCTGCATCAACGCGATCGGCAGCATCGGCAGCGCATAGCCGCAAATAAAGTCGGCTGCGGACAGCGGCGCAGTGTATAGCCGCTGCAGCAGCGCGCTTTCGCGGTCGCGCGATAGCAGCGAGGCGGAAAACAGCGTCATAAACGACAGCCCAAACACGGCGATGCCCGGCGCAAGGCTGGCGATTTCAAATACCGAAACGGGCACATTGGCCTGTATGGCGGACAAAAGCAGCAGCAGGATTATCGGAAAGCCCAGCCCGAAGCCCAGGTTGATCGGGTCGCGCAGGATCTCCTTTGCAGTTCTTGTAGAAAGCGCCAGCGATTTCATTTCACGCCCTCCTTTACGATCTTTACAAACGCATCCTCGAATTTATCCGTACCGGCCAGGTGTTTGAGATCATCGGCGGTGCCGAGCGCGAGCAGGTGCCCGTCCCGCATCACGCCGATACGGTCGGACAGCGCCTCCGCCTCTTCCATATAATGCGTGGTCAGCGCGATGGTGGTGTTGCCCTTTAGCGCGCGAATGACGTCCCACAGCTCGCTGCGGGCAATGACGTCCAGCCCGAGCGTCGGCTCGTCCAGAAACAGGATCTCGGGCGCGCTGACGAGCGCCATGGCGATGCTCAGCCGGCGCTGCCAGCCGCCAGAGAGCTTTCCGGCGCGTCGAGACAATATGGGCGACAGGCCGAAGCGCTGGGTAAGCTCGTCTGCACGGCGCTGCGCAGCCTGGCTCGAAAGCCCATGCACGCCGCCCATCAGCAGGAGGTTTTCAAGCGCCGTCAGGTTTGGCGCGACCGCTGTTTCCTGCGGCGAAACGCCGATGATGCGCTTGACCGCCGCAGGCTCTGAAATGACGCTGTGCCCGTTCAGCAGCGCATCGCCGCCGCTGGGGCGAGTGAGGCATGCCAACATCTTCAGCGTGGTCGTTTTGCCCGCGCCGTTCACACCCAGCAGTGCGAACAGCTCGCCCTGCGCGATGGAGAGGTCGAGGCCGTCCACCGCCGTCAGCTTTCCATAGGTCTTGCTCAGCTTGACTGTTTTGATCGCTTCCATTTATTCTTCATCCTCCTGCGGCGTCAGGGCCACTTCCAGTGCCGAGCCATCGGCGAGAAAGCGCTGCTTCAGGCTCATGTAGGCGTCGGTCAGCATGCCGCTGACGCTCGCCTCGTCAAAATCGAGATAGGCTGTGGCGGTCATGGTCGCGATGCCGTGCACATAAATCCACATTTCCAGGTGGAACAGGCGCGCGGTTTCGCGGCTCATGCCGGTGTTCTTCTGAATGAGCGCGATGATCGGCGCATCCTCGCTGTCCTCCGGCGGCGCTTTCTCGCGCGAGCGATCGCGCATGAACAGCAGCTTGAACAGCTCGCGCTCCTCGCGGGCAAAGCGGATGTATGCCATGCCGCTCGCCTTGTACGGCGGATATTTTCCGGCGGCCATATCCGTTTCCAAATAGCGCCGATATAGTGCGTCGGCGGCGATCAGCACCTCCTGCTGTACCTCTTCCATATTCCGAAAAAGTCCGAAAACGGGCTTGGATGACGTGCCCAGCCGCTGCCCGAGCGCGCGCGCCGTGACGGCGCCTGCGCCGCCTTCCCGCGTGAGTGCAAGCGCGGCGGCGATGATGTCCTCACGCGTGAACATGAATTGTCGCGGCATGTGCAAGTCCTCCCAGCTAAAGAAACATATGTAGCGCTACAATTGTTGCACTATTATAGAACAGCGGAGGAGCGCTGTCAAGCGTTATTTGTAATATTTTTTTTGCCGCCTGTCAGCACTTGACAATTCATACTTTTCAGAGTATAATATACCTTGTTCTTGCGGTTGTGGCGGAATAGGCATACGCGCACGTTTGAGGGGCGTGTCCGAGAGGGTACGGGTTCAAGTCCCGTCAACCGCACCACAGAAGCCCTGAAAGCAGTCTGTTTTCAGGGCTTTATTCTATCTGTTATCATCTGAAGTGATCGACGGTGCAGCTGATCGCGGTATTTGGGAAGGAGGGAGCGGGCAGATGAAAGTAAGGCACAAGTGGCGATACGTTTTATTGGCGGCGCTGCTGCTGTGCGTGGTGGCGTATGCGCTGCTGCGCGCCGGCATCGTGCAGCTGAATCATCCGTCCAATGCCGCATATCCCGTGCGCGGAGTGGATGTTTCTGCATATCAGGGCGAAATTGACTGGGATGTGCTGTCGGCGCAGGGCATTGACTTTGCCTACATCAAGGCCACGGAGGGCAGCAGCTTTGTGGATCCCTGCTTTGTACAGAATCGGCAGCGCGCCGCCGAGACGCCGCTGCGCACGGGTGCTTATCATTTTTTCAGCTTTGAGAGCAGCGGCGATACGCAGGCAGACAATTTCATTGCGCAGGTGCCCAAATGGGAAGGCATGCTGCCGCCGGCGGTGGATGTGGAATTCTATGGCGCGTTCAGACAGGCTCCGCTGCCCGCCGGGCAGGTGCAGGCGCAGCTGGATATAATGCTGGCGCGTCTGGAGCAGCATTACGGCGTAAGGCCAATCCTGTACGCCACGCAGAGCGCCTATGCGCGCTATCTGGCAGACTATGACGGCTATAATATTTGGATCCGAAACGTATTTACGCGGCCGCAGATGGGCGCGCGGCGCTGGGCATTCTGGCAGTATACGGATCGCGCGCGGCTGCAGGGCTATGACGGCGAGGAGCGCTTTATCGATATGAACGTATTCAACGGGTCGCGCGCCGAATTTGAGGTTTACGGCCTGAAATGAAGCGCGTTCTATTGAATGGCGGCGGGCAGGGTGCTGCGCAGCAGGCGCTCCACATAGGCGATCACCTTTTCTCGACTGCGCGCCTGCGGATGCGTGATATAGTCGAGCAGCGTTCCGGCGATCGCCTCAGCGTAAAATGCGCAGAGGAATTCCCGATAGTCCGCGTCCAGCTCGATGCCCTGCATGCGTGCGCCCTGATCGATCAGGTTGCCGAGGCACGAAATAAAATCCAGATATAGAAAGCGCTTCAGGCCCGCCTGGCCGATGGCATTGTAGGCGTTGGTCAGCAGATATTGATTGTTTTCCACATAATCCAGCACAAAGCTGACGACTTCATGGTAGTCCATCATCAGGTCGTATTGCTTCACGATCTCAACGGCCGCGGATTCGACCATCCACTTGAACAGCGCATAAATATCCTCAAAATGGTAATAAAATGAATTGCGATTGATGCCGCACTCAGCGACAAGCTCGCGAACTGTAATCTTGCTGATGGGCTTATTGACCATCAGCCTTTTCAGCGCTGCAGCCAGCGCTTTTTTTGTGGCCAGCGATATTTCTTTCTGCTTCATGGAATGTGCTTTTTTCCCTTTTGCGATATTTGTCTAATATTTTAGCAGACGGCGGCGCGTTTTTCAACAAACAATTCTGGACATTTGTCTGGTGTTTGAAAACCTGCGGCGGCGCATTGTTGCTTTTTTGAGAACGCTGGACAATCTCCGGAAATTATCCATTTTTTCCTGCAAGGACTTCGCTTATACTGAAACACACATTGCAAAGGGAGGTCGAAGCAATGGCAAATACCACAAATACGCGGCCTGTGCCCGAATCGAGGATCTACGACGTGGAGCTTGGCACCGTGCTGGGCAGACGCAGCGGCCAGCTGAAGCTCCAGCTGTCAGGCGGGCGTCTTTTCGGGATACTTGGCCTGATGAATGCGGAAAATCCGGTTCATGGGCGCGTCTCACCAGATGGGGCATGCAGATTGGCCGGAAGCATCCGCACGCGCATAAGCGCCTATTCCTTTGATGGCGAGGGGATCATGCTGTCCGAGCGCATCGAAATGCTGCTGCGCTGCAAGGGTGTAAGCCTGCCACTGCGCGGGATCAGAAGGGAGGAATGACCATGCACAGCTTTTATCGCGCCACCACCAGGCACCCCAAAACGATGGTGCTGCTCTTTGCGCTGCTTGCAGCGGCGTGCGCGCTTTGCAAGCCGCTGATCGCCGTCAATTACGATATGAACGATTATCTGCCGCCGGACACGGCTTCCACGCTGGCGCTGGATGCAATGGACGCGGAATACGACGGCGGCGTGCCCAACGCCCGCGTGATGGTCAAAAACGTGAGTGTGCCCGAGGCGCTGGCATACAAGGAAAAATTGGAAGCGATCGACGGCGTGACCGGTGTTACCTGGCTGGACGACGCGGCGAACGTGCAGCAGCCGCTGGAAACGCTGGATCAGGATACCGTGTCCAGCTATTATCAGGATGGCGTCGCGTTGTTTTCAGTCACGATCGCGGAGGATAAGCGCATCACAGCCGTGGATGCAATTCGAGCGCTGATCGGCGATGACAACGCCATGAGCGGCTCCGCCGTGTCTACCGCCATAGCCACGACCAGCACCGTATCGCAGATCCAGATCATTTCTCTGGCCGCCGTGGCGTTCGTGCTGTTTATCCTGATGCTGACGACCACCTCCTGGCTGGAGCCGCTGGTGGTGCTGGTCAGCCTGGGCGTGGCCATACTGATCAACAGCGGCAGCAACCTGATCTTTGGCGAAATTTCGTTCGTGTCCAACGCGGCGGGAAGTATTCTGCAGCTGGCCGTTTCGCTGGACTATTCCATCTTCCTGCTGCACCGCTTTGAGGAATGCCGAAGGGAAACGCCCGAGCCGCACGAGGCCATGGTCGAAGCGCTGTGCAAATCCACCATGTCCATCCTGTCCAGCGGCCTGACCACCGTGATCGGCTTTCTGGCGCTGTGCCTGATGCAGTTTCAGATCGGGCCGGACATGGGCCTGGTGCTGGGCAAGGGCGTGGCCATCAGCCTGCTCACCGTGTTCCTGTTTTCGCCCTCGCTGATCCTGCTGTGCCACACGCTGCTGGAAAGGACGCGCCACCGTTCGTTCATGCCAGCCTTCCGCGGGTTCGGCAGGTGCGTCACACACCTGATGATCCCCGTGCTGCTGATCCTGCTGGTGCTGACCGTGCCCGCCTATCTCGGCTCGGAACGGAACAGCTATTATTACGGCTCGTCCCACATTTTCGGCCCCGAAACGCAGCTGGGCGCGGATATTCAGGCCATTGAGGACGTGTTCGGCAAGAGCGACACCTATGTGCTGATGGTGCCGCGCGGCAACGCGGCGCGTGAAAAGGCACTGTCTTCCGAGCTGAAGACGCTGCCGCAGGTCAGCAGTATCCTGTCCTATGTGGACAATGCTGGCAGCGTCATTCCAACCGAATATGTGGAAAAGGACACGCTTTCCAAGCTGATCTCGGATCATTACAGCCGCCTGGTGCTCTCCGTAAAGGCAGATCTGGAGGGCGATGCGGCGTTTGAGCTGGTGAGTCGCGTGCGCGAGATCGCCGAAAGCTATTATCCAGACCAGTGGCTGCTGGCGGGCGAGGGCGTAAGCACCTGCGATATGAAGGAAACCGTCACCTCGGATATGGCCAAGGTGAACCTGATCGCCATCGCGGCGGTGTTCATCGTGCTGCTGTTCTCGTTCAAGTCGCTTTCGTTGCCGGTGATCCTGGTGCTGGCCATTGAGGCGGGCATCTGGATCAACACGGCGATTCCGTATTTCACGAACCAGAGCGTGTTCTATATTTCGTACCTGATCATCACCTCCATCCAGCTGGGCGCGACGGTGGACTACGCGATATTGTTTACCGACCGGTATACGGAGTTCCGCCGCAGCCTGCAAAAGAAGGAGGCCATCGTGCAGACCATATCGTCTGTAACGGTTTCTATCTTTACCTCGGGCCTGACGCTGACGGTGGTGGGCTTCCCGATGGGCTACATATCCACGCACGGGCTGCTCAGCCAGCTGGGCTTTTTCCTGGGGCGCGGCGCGCTGCTCTCCATGGGCATTGTGCTCTTCGTGCTGCCGGGCATGCTGTACCTGTTGGACGGTTTGATCGAGCGCACCACGAAGGGCGCTGCATTCATAAGGAAAGGGGAATGAATATGAATTATAAAAAGGGTATCGCGCTTGCGCTGACGGTATCCATGCTGGGAAACGGCGTGCTGGCGCTCGCGCAGGGCAAGGAAGAGGTCGTTTATGGCGTGCTCGATGCGCAGGGGCAGGTAGATGGCCTGTACGCCGTGAATATTTTCGATGGCGGGGATATTGTGGATTACGGTGATTATGCCTCCGTGCATCCGCTGAATACCGAGGATGAGATCAGCTATGCGGACGGCGAGGTGCGCTTCCACAGCGATGCGCAGCGGGTGTATTATCAGGGCAATCTGAACACGCGCGATCTGCCCTGGCTGTTCCATTTAAGCTATCGGCTGGACGGGCAAGCCGTTACCGCCGAGGAGCTGGCGGGAAAGAGCGGGCATGTGGAGATCGAGCTGGACATTCGCCGGAATCCTGATTATCAGGGCGAGCTGTTCAGAAGCCACGCGCTGCAGATCACCGGACTGCTGGATATGGAAAAATGTCGGAACATCACCGCTGAGGGCGCTACGCAGGCCAATGTAGGAACCAGCCGTCAATTGAGCTACATCGTGCTGCCCAATACCGAGAAAACCATTCTGATCTCCGCCGACGCGACGGATTTTGAGATGGATGCGATCTCCATAAACGGCGTGCAGCTTTCGCTGGACATCAATGTGGACGACAGCGAACTGAGCGAGCAGACGGATAAGATCGTGGACGCGGGCGCAGAGCTGGATGACGGCGCGCAGGAATTGCTGGACGGCGCGACGGAGCTGGCTGAGCATAACGCGGAGCTGCTGGACGGCGCGCAGCAGATTGTGGACGCGATTTTTGATGCCGCCAACGACACGCTGCAGGCGTCCGAGGCGGATTTTACGGAGCTGGGTATTCGGCTGCATACGCTGACAACGGAAAATTATGCTCAGGAGATCTCGCGCCTGCAAAGCGAGCTGCTCGAAAAGGTAGATGACTATGTGCGCGACAGGGCGGATCAACAGCTTCGCGAGATGGTGGAAGCCGCCGCACGCAAGCAGGTGGTCTCTGCAGTGGAAGCCGCCGCACGCAAGCAGGTGGTCTCTGCAGTGGAAGCCGCCGCCCGTCAGCAGGTGACGGAAGAGGTGACGAATGCGGCGCGCGAACAGGTGCGCCAGCAGGTCATGGCGGGCGGCGAGGCGCAGGTACGCGCCGCCGTGGAAGCCGCCACGCGGCAGCAGGTAGAGCAGCAGGTACGCGCTCAGGCAAAGGCACAGGCGCGGCAGCAGATCGAATCCGAGATCCGCAACCCCAGCGAGGAAACCGTGAACGCGCAGGTGGAGCAGCAGATGAAGTCCGATGAGGTACAGGCCGAGATCCGCGCCGCCGTCCGGGCGGAATTGGAGCAGGCGTCAGCGACCGCGACGCCCGCACCTACGGCAACCGAAGCGCCAACCGTAACGCCCGAGCCCACGGTGACGCCTGCGCCAGAGACAAATGAAACGCCCATTGGTGATGCGGCCGCGGAATCCACCGGCGTATCGCAGCCTGAAGCGGAGCGCGGCGAAATTGCATGGCAGGAAATATTCGAGTTAAACGCCGCGCAGGCGGAGGATCAGTTTACGGATGAACAGGTCAACGCGATCGTCAGCGCGTGCATGGCGTCGCCCGAGGTACAGGCGCAGATCGACGCGCAGACCGATGCGATTATGGCGTCGGCAAGCACGCAGGCCGCCATTGATGCGGAGACCGCCCAGCGCATGCAGAGCGCCGAGGTGCAGGCCGTCATCGACAGTCAGACGCAGCAGAAGATCAACGATCCCGCCATCCGCGCGCAGGCGGAGGATGCAGTCCGGCAGGAGATCCGCCCTCAGGTGGAGGCTGCGGCGCGGCAGAAAACCCGCGACGCGATACTGAACTTGTCGGATGAGGAGGTACAGGCGCTTGTCGAACAGCAGCTGCAGTCAGGCGCCGTACAGGCGCAGATCGAAAGCGCCGTTGCGGAGCAGATGGCCAGCCAGCAGCTGCAGGACAGAATCGCGGCCGAGATTGAAGCGCAGATGAACAGCGAGGCGGTGCAGCAGCAGATCGACGCGGAGGTCGAAGCGCAGCTCGCTTTGGGGGACACCCAGGCGCTGCTCGAAAGCATGATCGAGCAGCAGATGCAGTCCGATGTGGTGCAGCAGCTGATCGGCCAGAATGTCGAGGCGCAGATGGCCTCCAGTGAGGTACGCAGCCTGATCGACCAGAACATTGAAGCGCAGATGGCTTCCGACGAGGTACGCAGCCGCATCGAGCAGGAAATAGAGAAGCAGCGCCAAAGCCGCGAATACCTGGACAGCGTGGCGGAGGCACTCGAAGAAAACGGTGAAAATGGCGAGGCGTACCGCGCGCTTTCCGAGCTGCGCGAAAAGCTGGATGACGTGCAAAAATTCTATGACGGCCTGCAGGATTACACGGACGGCGTGAATGAGCTGCTGGACGGCACACAGGAAATGAAGGATGGAACGGGTGAATTCCGCGACGAGACGGCGGATATTAACGATACGATCAATGAGAAGATCGACAACATGATCGCCGAAAAGACCGGCTCGAACATTCAGCCTTCCTCCTTTGTCGATCCCCGCAACACGAACGTGGAAAACGTGCAGTTCGTTATCACCACGCCCGCAATCCGCATAAGCAGCGCGCAGGAGGAAGCTCCGGCGGAGGTGGAGGATAGCGGCATTCTGCAAAGAATACGCGATCTGTTCAAATGAGGCAGCGTAGGAATTGTCGACGTGTTTCCATAGAACCCGCCGTACACGCTGATGGGCACGATTGGAGGTTCGAGAGGGCTTCGCCCCTCTCAAGATCCCCCGCTTTTTCGATAAAATGAAGCGGAGCACCCGACCCTTTGGGTGCTCCGCTTTAATCCGTTGTTTCGATTCAGGCGAAAGCAGACCGCGTTACAGCCTGCAATCCAGCTTCTGCAGCGCGTCTACAACATAGCTGTAAATGAAATCTGCGGCGGCCTCGGGCGCGAGCTTTTCCTGCATGCTCTTGTCGCGCGTCGCGACCTCGATCGTGCCGTTCTTCAAGCCCTTCGGGCTGACCACTACGCGCACGGGTACGCCAAACAGATCGGCGTCTGAGAACATCACGCCCGCGCTGACGCTGCGATCGTCCCAGAGCACCTCGACGCCCCTGGCGCTCAGCTCGTCGTAGAGCTTCTGACTGACGGCGGCCACTTCCTCATTGTCCGCGCGCAGCGAACAGATCTGCACATGCCAGGGCGCGATGGAGATGGGCCAGATGGGGCCGTAATCATCGTGGTGCGCTTCGCACACGGAGGCGGCCAGACGGCCTACGCCGATACCGTAGCAGCCCATGATCGGATGCTTCAGCGAGCCGTCCGCATCGACATAGGTCATGTTCATGCTCTCAGTGTACTTGGTGCCGAGCTGGAAGATGTTGCCGACCTCGATGCCGCGGCTGGTGTAGATACTCTTTTTGCCGCAGCAGGGGCATACGCCGCCGTCGTAGGCCTTGGCGACGTCCACATATTCCACATCGCCCATTTCACGGGCAATATTGAAGCCGATATAGTGCATGTCCTTTTCGTTTGCGCCGGTGGCGACCCAGTTCACGCCCTTGAGCGAGGCGTCGTAGACCACCGTCACACCCTGGGGCAAGCCCAAGGGGCCGATGAATCCGGGCGTCAGACCGCTGTCCTCGGTAATCTCCGCCGGATGAATTTCAGCCTTGAGGTAATTGCGCAGCTTGGTTTCGTTGATGTCCAGATCCCCGCGCAGGAAGGCCACGACGTAGCTGTCATCCGCGTTGCGCTGATAGACCACGGCCTTGGCAGTGGCGGTGGGCGCGATCTTCAGGAAGGCGCACAGATCGTCAATGGTCTTGACCTCGGGCGTGGGTACCTTCTGC
>CAKUOX010000060.1 GCA_934670175.1 uncultured Clostridia bacterium
ATAGCAGTCGCAGCTCGAAGAGCGGCGACCAGCCCCCGCGAATCCTGCGGATTCCAGCGGGGCGCTGCCGGAAACGGTGCTTTGCACCGGTTTCGGTGCGTTATAGCAGTCGCAGCTCGAAGAGCGGCGACCAGCCCCCGCGAATCCTGCGGATTCCAGCGGGGCGCTGCCGGAAACGGCGCTTTGCACCGGTTTCGGTGCGTTATAGCAGTCGTGACTCCTACGGAGGCGCGACCGGCCTGCCCGCAATGGGCAGCGCTGCCGGAAACGGCGCTCTGCGTCGGTTTCGGTGCGTTATAGCAGTCGCGGCTCGAAGAGCGGCGACCAGCCTGCCCGCAACGGGCAGCGCTGCCGGAAACGGCGCTTTGCACCGGTTTCGGTGCGTTATATCCTGCAATTTAAAAGGGCCTGCTGCGGAAGCAAAGTTCCGAAGCAGGCCCTTTTCATTATGCCGTTCTTACATCAGGTGCGTATCCACCATGCTGAAGTCCAGCCAGGCGTCCTCGCCCACGTTGAACACGCGGCGGCCGACGGGGTGGTTGTCGGTGATGCGCACCAGCAGGTCGCCCACCATGACATGGTAATTCTGATACGAGCCCATGAAGCAGCTGAGCACCACCTTGCAGGGCAGGATGCCCTTTTCGCTCACGCGCACGCCCTCGGGACGCAGCATCACAGTATGCTCCTCGCCCGCGGCCACCGGCGTTTCCGGCTTGCGCACGGGGAAGCGCACGCCCTGGAACTCCACGTCCACATGGTCGCTTTCCACGCTCAGCACGTTCGCCTTCAGGAAATTCGCTTCGCCAATGAAGTCGGCCACGAATTCGCTCACAGGGTTGTAATAGATCTGCTGGGGCGTGCCCATCTGCGCGATAACGCCCTTATTCATGATGATGATGTTATCCGAAATGGACATGGCCTCGGACTGATCGTGCGTTACATAGATCGCAGTGATGCCGAACTGCTGCTGAATGCGGCGGATCTCTGTGCGCATGTACACGCGCAGCTTCGCGTCGAGGTTGGAAAGCGGCTCATCGAAGAGCAGTACGCCGGGCTCCACGATCAGCGCGCGCGCCAGCGCCACGCGCTGCTGCTGGCCGCCGGACAGCTGGTTGGTGTAGCGGTTTTCCATGCCCTCCAGACCTACGAGCTTCAGCATATCGAACACGCGGGTGCGGATCTCGTCCTTGGGCACCTTGCGCAGCTTCAGGCCGTAGGCCACGTTGTCGAAGATATTCATGTGCGGGAACAGCGCGTAGCTCTGGAACACCATGGCGGTATCGCGCTTGTTCGGGGTCAGCTCGTTGATGGGCTGATCGCCCAGGTAGATCTCGCCCTCGTCCGGCGATTCAAAGCCGGCGATCATGCGCAGCGTGGTGGTCTTGCCGCAGCCGGACGGCCCCAACAGGGTCACGAAGTCGCCGGGCTTAATGTTGACGTTGATGGAATCGACCGCCTTGAAGGGCTTGTTGGTCTTGGGATCCATGTATATTTTCGAGATATTCTCCAGGCGCACGCCCTTTTTGAAATTGCTCATCTTGCTCTATGCTCCTTTTCAATCTGTTGCGCGTTCGGCGATCAGCCCTTCACGCGGCGGCTGCGGCTCATGCGGGTCACGAATATCTGCATGATGGCGATGGCCGCGTATACAATCAGCATCATCACGGTGGCATATGCGCAGGCCACGGAATACTGGCCGCGATCCACAACGTGCATGATCTGCGGCGTGATCAGCTGCCAGCGTGCGGAGATCAGGAAGATCACGGCGCTGGTCGCGGTAATGCTGCGCGCAAAGGTCGTCACCAGAGACGAGAAGAAGGAATCGCTGATCAGCGGCAGTGTGATCGAGGTGAACACCTTGATGCTGCCCGCGCCCATATCGTAGGCCGATTCTTCGATGGACTTATCGATCTGCCGCAGCGCAGCCACGGCCGAGCGCGTACCAATGGGCAGGCTTCGGATGATGAACGCGATGATCAGTATCGCGCTGCTGCCTACCAGCACCATAAAGCCGCTGTGGAAGATGCCGGTAATAAAGCCGCGCAGTATGGCGATACCCAATACCGTGCCGGGCACGGCCATGGCGAACATCGTGGCAAATTCCATGAAGCGCTTGCCGACGAATTTCTTTTTGACGATCAGGTATGCGATGATCATCGACAGCAGCGACGTGAAGATCGACGCCATAAAGCTCAGGTACAGCGAATCTGTAAAGGGCTTCGTATCGCGGCCGAGCACATTGGCGAAGTGCTTCAGCGTAAGCGTGAAGTCCTTGCCCCACAGCTTGAAGCACGCGCCTACGGGCACCATCGCGTACATGCCGATGACGAACAACCCCACCAGCGAGCAGATCAGCGTGGTCGGGATGCGCACGGAGCGCTCCTCGATCTGCATGCGCACGCGGCTGGCCTTGCCGGTCAGCGTGGCCACGCTCCGGCTCTCCAGGAAGTACTTTTCAATGATGAACAGGATCATGCTGATCAGCAGCAGCACCACCGCCATCGCCGAGGAAGAGCGCGTGTCGAAATTCGAGATCTGCATGTAGATGTAGGCCGCCAGCGTGTCAAAATCGCCGCCGATCATGATCGGGTTGGTGAAGTCGGCCACGGACTCGATAAAGGAAACCAGGAAGGCGTTACCGATGCCGGGCAACAGCAGCGGGAGCGTGATGTCCTTAAACACGCGCCAGCGGGAAGCGCCCATGTTGCGGCTGGATTCCTCAAGCGAGGGATCGATATTGGCCAGCAGGCCCTTGAGCATCAGGTAGGTGACCGGGAAGAAGGTCAGCACCTGCACCACCAGAATGCCGTGCATGCCGTAGATATTGGCGTTCTTGATGCCCATCAGGTGATAGGTAATCAGGCCCTTTTTACCAAAGAGCATGATCATCGACAGCGACAGCACGAACGGCGGCGATACGATGGGCAGCATCGAGATGATCTTGAATATGCCGCGCATCTTCGTCTTGACATACACGTCAACATAGGCGAACAGGAAGCCGATCACGGTAGAGCACAGGCCGGAGATTGCGCCCAGCATCAGCGTGTTCAGCACGACCTTTACGAACTTCTTGGACGCGAAGATCGAGAAATAGACCTCCAGCGTCAGTCCCTTTTTGCCGATCTCGGGGTATTCCTCCGAAATGCTCGCGCTCAGGTCGAGCACCTGATCCGCCGTTACCGTTTCGCCCGTCGCGACGCTCGCCGCCGCAGCGTAGGCGTCAGCCAGGCCGTTATCGGCGTTGATCTCCTCGATCGCCTTTTCCATTTCGGCGCGATAGCCCTTCATGGTCTCGGAATTCACCTTGCCGCGCGCGGAATACTCGCGGGCATAAGCGGCGCTGGCCGCGCCCAGGCGATAGAAGGCGTTGTCCTTAATCGCCTCGTCGTCCGCCGCATAGGCCACCATGGCGTCGCCATCCTTGCGCAGGGCGTTCACATAGGGCGAATCATCGGTCATAAAGCTCTGCGTCAATATCGTGCAGAGCGGATACACCACAAACAGCAGCAAAAATGCCAGAACCACAATGATTGCAAACACCGTGATCGGATCCGCAAAAAACTTTTTCCGATCCAGCTGTCTGCTCTTTGCACTTGCCAAACCACAACACCTCTGTACATCAGTTTTTGCGATCTACCCCTGTGAACCATCCGGGCGCCGAATGCTTCACAGGGATAGACCATCTTGAGCGGGGGCGCGCGGCCTGCCGCACGCCCTCAATTCGCAAAAACCGCCTGTTGAGGCGGTTTTTGCACAAATCTATCCGAACTGAGCCTTGCGCTTATTCGGCGATCTTGTCGGCGTTGATCGCAGAAGTCCAAGCCTCGATGATGTGGTTCTTGTTCTCACCGGTCCACTTGGAATCATAGTCGATCAGGTTCACGCCCATGTCGATGATGGACTGCGCAGACTCGGGATCCTTCGCGCCTTCCACGGTCAGGAACTGCAGCGCGCCAACGGTCTGGCCGATTTCCTGGCATTCGGGGGTCATGGCGAACTGGATGAACAGCTTGGCCTCGTCCAGATGCTTGCAGCCTTCGATGATGGCGGTGCCGCCAACTTCATAGCCCGTGCCGTCGGTGGGCGCGATCAGCTTGATGTTGTCGTAGCCTTCGTCGATGTACATCAGGCCAGTGTGCAGGAAGCCAACGCCGATGGCAGCTTCGCCGGTGGAGACCATGGCGGAGGTGCCGGAGCCGGTCTTAACATAGGTCACAACGTTGGGATCGATCGCGGAGATCATCTCCAGCGCCTTTTCCTCGCCGTAGAGCTGGAACAGGATGGAAGCGGTCATCACGCCCGTGCCGGTGGCGCCGGGGTTGGCCATCACGATCATGTCCTTATACTCGGGCTTTTCCAGATCCGCCCAGCAGGTGGGCGCTTCCAGACCGGCTTCCTCCAGCGCGTCCATGTCGCAGATGAAGCCGATGTAGCCGGAATAAATGCCGAACCAGTAGGGCTCGCCTACGCCGTAGTTCTCGGACTTGTAGGGCGCATGCTGGCAATCCTCATAGGCATACAGCAGGCCTTCGTTTGCCGCCGCAATGTAGGGATCCCAGGTGCCGCCGTACCAGATGTCGGCCTGCGGATTTTCGCGTTCCTCAAGAATACGGGTGTAGCAATCGTTGCCGGAAAGGCGGGTATAGCTGGTCTTGATGCCGGTCTTTTCTTCAAAGGCCTTAACCACTGCAGCGCCATGCTCCTCATCGCAGCCGACGTAAACCATCAGCTCGCTGCCTTCATAGGCGCGCCAGTCGACTTCTTCCGCCAGTGCAGCTACGCTGCCCAGGGTAAGAATCAGAGCCAGAACCATAACCAGAATCTTCTTCATTTTTCCTTCTCCTTACTATATTTAACTACCATGCGGCGCTCTCACCGCTGACTATGATATTTTACCATGTATGTTAATATTCTGTCAATACAAATTCCGAACATTTTTTCAAATTTGCAGAAAAAATCCTTTGCGCGGCGCAGCTTGCGCAATCGCACGCCCCATGCTACAATACTTTTTGAAGAAGGTGAGTATAACAATTATGAATACTGTCGTCATTCGCGCCGCAGCTGCCGCGGACATTCCCGCCATAGCGGCGATCTACGAGCGCATTCACGATATGGAGGAATCCGGACGCGCGCAGATTGGCTGGATCCGCGGCGTCTATCCCACTGCCGCCACGGCCGAGGCGGCGCTCGCCGCGGGCGATCTCTTCGTTCTGGAGGCGGACGGCCAAGTCGCGGCTGCCGCGCGCATCAACCGCACGCAGGTGCCCGCATATGCGGCCTGCCCCTGGCGCTTTGAAGCTAACGACAATGAGGTCATGGTGCTGCACACGCTGGTGGTGGATCCGGAAATGGACGGGCTGGGGCTCGGCTCGCGCTTCGTGGCCTTTTATGAAGACTATGCCCGCGCCCAGGGCTGCGCCGTGCTGCGCATGGATACCAACGCCCGCAACCTGCGCGCGCGCCGCATGTACGCACAGTTGGGCTGCCGCGAGGCCGGCATCGTACCCTGCACGTTCAACGGCATTCCAAGCGTCCAGCTGGTATGCCTGGAAAAGCGGCTGGAGGCGGCCAAATGAACCCGCAGGTCGTCGAGCTCACCCGTCTGGACGCGCCGGAGCTCGCGCCGTTCACGAGTCTTACCGAGGCGCAGCTGCGCAACCGCCGAAACGCTGAGATGGGGCTGTTCATCGCCGAGAGCGCAAAGGTGATCCTGCGCGCGCTGGATGCGGGCTGCGAGGCCGTATCGCTGCTGATGGAGCGGCGGCAGCTGGAATCCGACGCCGGCCGCGCGGTCATCGCCCGCTGTCCCGCCGCCAGAATCTACACTGCGGATCGCGCGCTGCTGGAAAAGCTGACCGGCTACGCGCTCACGCGCGGCTTTCTGTGCGCCATGCGCCGTCCGCAGCCACAGAATGCAGACGCACTGCTCGCGAACGCGCGCCGCGCAGTCATACTGGAAAATGTGACCGATCCTACGAACGTGGGCGCGATTCTGCGCTCGGCGGCGGCGCTGGGGCTGGATGCGGCGCTGTTCACGCCCGACTGCTGCGACCCGCTGCACCGGCGCGCCGCGCGCGTGAGCATGGGCGCGGTATTCCAGCTGCCCTGGGCGCGCATTGGCGATTGGCCGAACGCGGGCATTGCGGCGCTGCACGCGCATGGCTTTAAGCTCGCGGCGCTTGCGCTGCGTGCGGACGCCGTATCCGTGCTCGACCCGCGACTTGCCGCCGAGCCGCGCCTGGCGCTGCTGCTGGGGTCGGAGGGCAGCGGCCTGCGTTCGGAGAGCATCGCCCTGGCCGACTACTGCGTGCGCATCCCCATGGCGCACGGCGTCGATTCGCTGAACGTAGCTGCCGCAGCCGCCGTAGCGTTCTGGCAGCTGCGCGCGCCGGAGCCGTGAATCTCCGTATACTATTATGTCCGGCTTGACAATTCCCAGTAAGGGGCGTATAATAGCTTCAGATCCGGATAAACACTGCATCGGGATACGCTGTTGCAGTGTTTGTTTGTGTATTTATCAAGCATAAAACTTGCAGAAATTGCAGGAGGGTATTAAATCATGTCTGAAGTTCGTGAACTGACGCTTACAGATAAGAAAAAGCTGGAGGCGGAGCTGGAAGAGCTGATCGAAGCGAAAAAGCGCGTTGCGGAGGAGATCCAGATCGCACGCGGCTTTGGCGACCTTTCTGAAAACGCGGAATACGACGCCGCCAAAAAGGAAGAAGCGCGCGTGTACGGCCGCATGGGTGAGATCGAGCAGCTGCTGCGCACCGCCAGCTTTGTAGATGACAGCACCGCCACCACGGACGTGGTCTCGCTGGGCAACGTGGTGCGCGTCAAGGATCTGGAATATGACGAGGAGGACGAGTACACGCTGGTAGGCTTTACCGAGGCCGACCCGCTGAAGCTGTTCATCTCCAACGAATCCCCCATCGGCCAGGCGCTCATCGGCGCGCATCTGGGCGACACCGTAGAGGCCAACACCCCCGGCGGCAAAATCCGCCTGCAGATACTGAACATCCGCAAGCGCTGAGCATCGCGCCGTCCTTTTCACACCGACCGGCATGTCCAACGCACGCCGGTCGTTTTGTGAAAGACCGACCAGCCCCGCCTGCCGGCAGGCATACAGGGTGAGAGGAGAAATAAACGCATGGCAGAAGATCGCAACAACACCAACGCACCGGAGCTGAACCAGCAGGAGCTTTCCGAGCAGAACCGCATCCGCCTGGAAAAGCTGAACGCGCTCATGGAGGCCGGGCAGAATCCCTACATTATCACGACCTATGACGTCAGCGACCATTCCGGCGCGATCATCGCCAATTACGCCGAGGGCGAGGAGAAGCACGTTTCCATCGCCGGACGCATCATGTCCCGCCGCGTGATGGGCAAGGCCAGCTTCGCCCATTTGCAGGATCGCGACGGCAGGATCCAGATCTATGTCCGCCGCGACGACGTGGGCGAGGACGCCTACAAGGCCTTCAAAAATTATGACATCGGCGACGTGATCGGCGTGAAGGGCTATGTGTTCACCACCAAGACCGGCGAGGTGAGCGTGCATGCGCAGCAGATCACGCTGCTGACCAAGTGCCTGCATCCGCTGCCGGAGAAATTCCATGGCCTTACCGACACCGATACCCGCTATCGCCAGCGCTATCTGGATCTCATCATGAACGCGGATTCCCGCGATACGTTCATCAAGCGCAGCAGGATCATCTCCGCGATCCGCAGCTACCTGAACGGCCAGGGCTTCCTCGAGGTCGAAACGCCGATGCTGGTCGCCAACGCGGGTGGCGCGGCGGCGCGCCCGTTCGAGACGCATTTCAACGCGCTCGACGAGGATTTCAAGCTGCGCATCTCGCTGGAGCTGTATTTGAAGCGCCTGATCGTCGGCGGGCTGGATCGCGTGTATGAAATCGGCCGCGTGTTCCGCAACGAGGGACTGGACACCCGCCACAATCCGGAATTTACGCTGATGGAGCTCTACCAGGCGTACACCGATTACCACGGCATGATGGATCTGACCGAGAACCTGTACCGCCACGTCGCGCAGACGGTGCTCGGCACAACTAAGATCACCTATAATGGCATCGAAATGGATCTCGGCAAGCCGTTTGAGCGCATCACGATGGTCGATGCGGTCAAAAAGTATGCCAACGTCGATTTCGATCAGATCCACACGCTCGAAGAGGCGCGCGCGATCGCCAAGGCGCACAACATCGAGTTCAAGCCCATCCATAAGAAGGGCGATATCCTGAATCTGTTCTTCGAAGAATACGTTGAGGATAAGTTGCTCCAGCCGACGTTCGTGATGGATCATCCGGTCGAGATCTCGCCGCTGACGAAGAAAAAGCCCGATAATCCCGAATACGTCGAGCGCTTCGAGTTCTTCATGAACGGCTGGGAAATGGCGAACGCCTATTCCGAGCTGAACGACCCGATCGATCAGCGCGCGCGCTTCAAGGCGCAGGAGGAGCTGTTCGCAAATGGCGACGAGGAAGCCAACCACACCGACGAGGACTTCCTCTACGCGCTCGAGCTCGGCATGCCCCCCACGGGCGGCATCGGTTTTGGCATCGACCGCATGTGCATGCTGCTGACCGACAGTCCCGCAATTCGCGACGTGCTGCTGTTCCCGACGATGAAGAGCCAGAACTGAGGATGGTTTGATTTTCAAGGTTTTTCGGGAGATTTAAGTCCTTAGCTTCAAAATAAAGCGCTGTGAGGAAACATGATCGTTTCTTCACAGCGCTTTGTTTAAGACCCGTGTCTTCACATGCGGCTCAGAGATTGGTAAAGACGATGGCGAGCGTGGCAACGGCAATGCCCGCATATTGAACGGGCTCTATTCTTTCCCTGAGCACGACGCAGCCGAGCAGCGTGTTTAAGATCAGCAGCGCGCCCGAGCCGATGGGATACAACAGATAGGACGGCACATAATTCAGCGCGGTCATCAGCAGATTGATGGCAGCTGCGGCGCTGACGCTGGCGGCGACCGCGTACAGCATGGCTCGGGGCGGCATTTTCACGGCGCTGCGAACCCCGGGACTGCGCGACAGGGCCAGCGAGATCGCGGATATGGCCGCCGTCGTCAGGAAGCTGATGATGATCATATCCGTGCGATAGCCGCCCAGCTCGATGCGCTGCTGCGCATCGTTCAGCGCGCTATATACGCCGTTGGTCACGAACACCAGCAAAAACCAGCCGAAGCCCTTAAAGCCGATCTTCAGCCCGCGCAGCCCCTGCGCGTTGTACAAAACGAACGCCGCCAGCATCAGCGCGATGCCGATCCCCTGAATCAGGCGCAGCCGGTCGTTCCAGATAACGACCGACGCCAGCAGCGGAATCAATATATTGCCAAAGGCGCTCATGATGCTCTGGAGCGTGTATGGGCCGCTCTGCGCCGCATGGATCGCCGAAAAATTGTACATGAACAGCGCCGCACCGTTGATGATCCCGATCAGTAGCGTGATCCAGTCCGGACTGAGCCGAAATCCGTTATATGCCCAGGTTGCAAGCGCAACGACCGCGCCGAACAGCACGTTGAAAACCGGCGTCACGTCCGACGCTCTGCCCGGATGCGTGATTGAAAACAGCTTGCTGAAGAACTCCTGTCCAAGGTAGCACAGGATCTCGCCAATCACCAGAACGATCACCATGCGTATCTCCTCCTCGCGCCCGATATGTGCCATAATTGTAGCACATGCCCCGCCGCCGCGCCGTCATACGCCTGTCATTCATTCGCATTATTCTGCCATTTTCTATATTCAGTCGGCGACATCCCCATGCTTTTACGGAACAATCTGCCAAAATAGCCTATATCGTCAAAGCCGACGCTCAGCGCTGCGTCCGTAACGGAGACTGCGGGATCGCGGAGCAGTTCGCGCGCGCGCCGCAGGCGCAGCTCCTGTATGTATCGATTGGGCGAGGTATGCAGCGCATCGCGGAAAATGCGGTAGCAGGTGCGCTCGCTGATGTGCGTATGCTCCGCCAGCATCCGAACGTCCAGCCGCTCCGCAAGGTGCATGCGGATAAACGAAAGCATCATTTTGATGATCTCGCTATCCGCACCCGCACGAGAGGCGCGCCAGCAATCCGCGCTCAGCTTCTGAAAGCACAGCCACATGCCGCACAGCGCATCGCGCAGCTCATATTCATATTCCCATTTATCGCTGCCTATTTCAAACGACGCGCGCAGCATTTCCAGCTCCACCGAGCCCTCGGGCAGCGCCAGCAGGGCGCGCTGCGGGTCATTCAGGATCGGCGCGACGTACTTCCGCGCCATCCGCGCATTCGCCTCCCCGAACAGGAATTCCGTATCGAACAGGTGCACCAGCGCAACGACCGGCGCATCGCCGCGCCAGGAGGTGCTGTGCAGCACGTTTGGCATCAGCAGTCCGCCGCTGCCCTGACCGAAATGCAGCGTCTGATCCGGCAGATGATAATCCAGCTCGCCCGCCGCCATATAAAACAGCTCCCCCGCTGCGTGCCAATGCCACGGCGTGTGCGATTCCGGATAGCAGTGCAGCTCCGCGCGCGTCGTGATGCACGGAAATTCGGGCACATAGTCCGGAAGCTGCTCCTGCGCAGTATCTCCGATCAAATTCAACTGGCGTACTACTTTCATATTCCCTCACCGCAGATGGACATATTATCTATTATGATAAACAGTCCTGCGAGCGCTGTCAAGCCAAAGCGGCATACGGCAGGGCATTTGCCGCCTGCGCATCCGCTCCCCGCTCGCTTAAGGGTGACGTTTAGTATTAAAGCTCAGGAAAGCACTTGATAATCGTCCCTTCCGGCGCCATAATAGTATTTGTAAACACCATGACATAGAAGCAATGTAAACCAGCGGAGATAAATGCGGGAGGCCGCAGGCGTCACGCCGACGATCAGGCCAGCATCACGATCGCACCGGCACATTCATCCTCAGACCGACCGCGCGAGGGAGCGCGAGCGACAAAAGCGAGGGATAAACGATTGAAGCGCGTCACTGAGATAGAGATCATGCCCGGCAGCAGTCGGGAGATCATTCCCGATTTTTCCAGAGAATTCCCCTACACCCTTTCCAGAGCCGAAATCAGCCGTTATTTTAACAGCCATGTGCCGTGGCACTGGCACAGTGCCGCAGAGCTGTTCTATATCGAAAGCGGCGATCTGGAATACGTCACGCCGAACGCGCGGATGCTGTTCCCGCAGGGTGCGGGCGGCTTTATCAATTCCGGCGTGCTGCACATGACCCGCGCGCGCTCCGACAAAACCGAACAGCTGCTGCACCTGTTCGAGCCCGCGCTGATCTCCGGCGCACAGGACGGCGCGATCGCGGAAAAATATGTGCTGCCGCTGCTGACCTCCGGCTGCGAGATCATCCCCATTGCGCCGGAGCACCCGCTGATGGACGCGATAAGGGCCTCGTTTCAGCTGGATGAAGCCGAATGGGGCTTTGAGCTGAACGTGCGCGCCGCGCTTTCCGGCATATGGCTCCAGCTGGCAAAAATAGCCGCCGAGACGCCGACGGGCGCGCGTCTGCCCAAGGAAAATGACAAGCTGAAGCGCATGATGGTATATGTACATCAGCATTATGCCGAGAAGCTCTGCGCGGCAGATCTGGCGGCTGCCGCGTATTGCTGCGAGCGCGAGTGCTACCGCCTGTTTCAGAAGCATCTGCACTGCTCGCCGCTGGAATACATCACCAGCTATCGCCTCCAGGCCGCCTGCGACATGCTCAGGTATGAGAACGCCTCCATTACCGGCGTCTGCCATAGCTGCGGCTATGAGACCAGCAGCCATTTCGGCAAGGTGTTCGCGGCGCATTTCGGCTGTACGCCGCGCGAATACCGCCGCAAATGGCAGGATCGCGATATAAACGGGCGCGAATAGTGTATCAATCCTGCCAAAGCACTGCTATAATGGTGCTGAAGGTGAGGATGAAGAGCATGCTGAAGAATATTGTGTTCGATATGGGAAATGTACTGATTACATACGATCCCGCTTACTTTATCCGCCGCGCAGGCGTCGCCCGTCCTCAGGATCAGGCGCTGCTGCTGTCGGCGGTTTTTGCTTCCGCCGACTGGCCGCTGCTGGATCTGGGCACGCTGACGGAGGCGGAGCTCCTGCCGCGCGCCTGCGAACGGCTGCCCGAACGCCTCCACTGCGCCGCGCGCGAGCTGATCTTCAACTGGAACAGGCCGCTGATGCCGATAGCAGGCATGGCGGAGCTCATTCGGGACTGTAAGCGCGCCGGACTTGGCGTCTACCTGCTCTCCAACGCCAGCCGCCGCCAGCGCGAATACTGGCACAGCGTTCCCGGAAGCGAATACTTCGACGGCACCGTGATCTCCGCGCTGCAGGGCTGCGTCAAGCCCGCGCCGGAAATATACGAATACTTGCTGAAGCACTTTGGGCTGAGCGCGGATGAATGCCTGTTTGTGGACGATGTGGCTGAAAACGTGCGCGGCGCCGAGCGGATCGGCATGCGCGGCTTCCAATTCTGCGGCGACGCGGCGGCGCTGCGAAAAACCATTCAAGCCATGCTTGCAGATGGGAGGGATGCGCTATGCTGAAGCTACGCGCGAAAAACGCACAGGCGCTCTATACCATAGTTCAGTCCCTGTTCTGGCTGACGCATGGACTGATGTTCGCATTCGCTGCGGTCTATCTGCAAAAGCGCGGCTTTTCCAGCGGCGGCACCGGCGCCGTGCTGGGCTGCGCCTATGCGCTCAGCGCGCTGCTGCAGCCCGCCATTGCGAGCCTGTTTTCGCGCAGACATATCGCGGTCGAACAGGGCATGTGCGCCGTGCACGGCATCGTCATCGCGCTGTCGCTCCTGCTGCTGCTCCTGCCGCTGTCCGGCCTCGGCGTCGCGCTGCTGATCGTGCCGCTGTTTTCGCTGGAATATGCGCTGCAGCCCTGCGTCGATACGCTGGCGCGGCGCTGGACATCCATAGGCTGCAAGGTGGATTACGGCGCTTCGCGCGGGCTGGGCTCGCTGCTATACGCCGGCATGACCGCCGGCATGGGATTGCTGCTGCAAAGGATCTCGCCGCTGCTGCTGCCGCTGTTCTATCTGGTCACGCTGGCGCTGTCAGTGGCAATTCTATGGATCCTGGACGTGCCAAAAACGGCGGACGCCATCGAGGATAAGGACTCAACCGCCGCAGGCGCGCGGCAGGCCGCCGTGCACAGATCGCGCTTTGCGCTGTTTCTGGCCGGCGTCGGCTGCGTCTCCCTCGGCCACGTGCTGGTGGAAAACTTCATGCTCCAGATCATGCAGGCGATCGGCGGCAACAGCGGCCACCTGGGCATCGCCATTTCCATCGCCTCGCTGGTCGAATTTCCGGCAATGCTGATGTACAGTCGCCTGAGCGGGCGCTTCGGCGCGGGGCGGCTGCTGATCTTCTCGGCGTGGGCGTGGGCTGCGAAAAACCTGCTGATCCTCATTGCGCGCGCTCCGGCAATGATCTATCTGGCGGAGATCCTGCAATTTGCCAGCTATGGCATCTACATTCCCGCAAGCATCGAATATGTCGCGCAGATATTTTCTGAAAGGGAGCTGTTGAAGGGACAGTCGCTGGTTGGGAGCGCCTACACCGTCGGCTGCGTGGCGGCGACCTTCATGGGCGGCCTGCTGCTGGATCTGGTGGGCGTGCGCGGCACGCTGCTGGCCACGCTCGGCGTCACGCTGCTGGGCGCATGCCTGTTCCTGTTCGCCATCGGCAGACGGCGCTGAAGTTTGCGGCCGTGGGCAAGCATCACCAGCTACGGCACAACGCCCTTGATGATGCCGATCTTCGCGCTTCGCGAGAAACGATGGACGAAAGCGTCACGCTCACCATTTTCGAAGAACGCCTGAATTACGATTCGATTGAGAAATGGTTCCTGATGAGTATGCAGTCTCAGATACCGCTGGAATGTGGCGTCATCCTCTACGAGCGAAAAGCGCAGCTGCCTTCAGCAGATCTGCCTTGAATCCATATAGAAGATAGAAGCATGGTCGGCGAGTTCCTTATAAGAGCTCGCCGACCCGCATAGATTTGGTTTTGATGATCTCTGCACTGCAAAGAAAATTCCTTCCCTTGTGAGGGAAGGAATTTAAAAATTTGGCGATGCGGAAGGGGCTCGAACCCTCGACCTCCAGCGTGACAGGCTGGCATTCTAACCAACTGAACTACCGCAC
>CAKUOX010000061.1 GCA_934670175.1 uncultured Clostridia bacterium
TGCTTCAAACGCACCGGAGACTTTGCGAAGCAAAGTTCCGGCAGCGCCGCGCGAATCCCTCGGATTCCAGCGCGGGCCGGTCGCGCCTGCAGGACGCTGCAGTGGCGCGACTGCTTCAAACGCACCGGAGACTTTGCGAAGCAAAGTTCCGGCAGCGCCGCGCGAATCCTTCGGATTCCAGCGCGGGCCGGTCGCGCCTGCAGGACGCTGCAGTGGCGCGACTGCTTCAACGTATGTAACCGATTTTGCAGCCCGCGTTGACGATGCAAGCAGAAATTTGGGCTTCTCCAGAAGTTGTTCACGAAATTTCTGCGGTTGCAGGGTTGGTCAGCGGTCTGTGTGCATCGGCTGACTGCCGAAATGCTCTGTTTTCATTTTTGGGATGGTTCCAAATTCTTAAAAAAGAGCTTCCTAAAATGATTTACTCATTGTAAAACTAATTTTGTTCTGTTATAATGAGTTTATATGTAAATCAATCCGAGGTGAAAATTGTGCCACTCCAAATCGTGAGAAACGACATCACCAAAATGAGCGTTGACGCCATCGTCAACGCTGCCAACGAGTCGCTGCTGGGTGGCGGCGGTGTGGACGGCTGTATTCATCGTGTTGCAGGTTCAGAGCTGCTGGCAGAATGTGAAACGCTCCACGGCTGCAAGACCGGAAGTGCAAAAATCACGAATGGCTATAAACTGCCTTGCAAATATGTCATTCACGCAGTTGGTCCGCGCTGGTACGACGGACGGCACGGGGAACGCGAACTGCTGATCTCCTGCTATCGGACTTCGCTCATGCTGGCGAAGGAATACGGCTGCGAATCGGTTGCATTTCCCTTGATTTCCTCTGGCATCTTTGGCTATCCGAAGGACCAGGCTCTCAAGGTTGCGATTGACACCATCAGCAGCTTTCTTCTTGAAAACGAAATGATGGTATACATCGTCATTTTTGACCGCAGCGCCTATCAGATCAGTGGCAAGCTGTTTGCCGACATTACTGCGTACATAGATGACCGCTATGTAGACGAGCATACCGATAATCGTTCCGAGCGCCTGCGCAGAATAAATGCCTTCCGGATGGAAGAACCTTTGCTTTGTGAGTCATCTATTTGTGAAGAGGCAATCGAACAGCTCATTTCTCCCGTCTCTGCAGCAGTTGTTTCTAAAAAAGCTGCAACCCTTGATGACGCGCTGGGGCAGATCGACGAAAGCTTTTCGGAGATGCTGCTGCGAAAGATTGACGAATGCGGTATAACGGACGCACAGTGCTATAAGAAGGCAAATATTGACAGGAAGCTCTTTTCGAAGATCCGTTCGGACAAGTCCTACAAGCCCTCCAAGCCCACGGTCATTGCGTTTGCCCTTGCCCTTGAGCTGCCGCTTGTGGAAATGAAGGATATGCTCATGAAGGCTGGCTTTGCGCTCTCCCACTCCAACAAGTTTGACATCATCGTGGAGTATTTCGTGGAGCACGGCAACCATAACGTCTTTGAAATCAACGAGGCTCTGTTTGCCTTTGACCAGAGCTTGATCGGCGCGTAAAAATGTCGCTTGGAAAGCGACCAAAGCCTCCCTGTGATTTGCTACCATAAAGATAACAAATCACAGGAGGGAATCTTTATGAAGCATACAACAGAACTGGTTTTTATTCTGGATCGCAGCGGCTCCATGTCGGGACTGGAGGCAGACACCATCGGCGGCTTCAACTCCATGATCGCCAAGCAGAAGAAGGAAGCGGGTGAGGCGCTGGTCTCCACGGTATTGTTTGACCACGAGAGCGTGGTCATCCACGACCGCCTGCCGCTGGAAAAAGTGCCGCCCATGACCGAAAAGGAGTATTTTACTCGTGGCTGCACAGCGTTGCTGGACGCTGTGGGAGGGGCCATCCACCACATCGGCAACGTTCACAAGTATGCCCGCCGTGAGGATGTACCGGAAAAGACGATGTTCATCATCACCACCGACGGCTACGAAAATGCAAGCCGCCGCTACAACTACGAGACAGTGCAGCGCATGATCCAGCGGCAGAAGGAGAAGTACGGCTGGGAGTTCCTTTTTCTGGGTGCCAACATCGACGCAGCGAAGGAAGCGGCCCGGTTTGGTATCGGTGCCGACCGTGCGGTGAACTACAAATGTGACGAAGTTGGCACAGCCCTGAACTATGAGGTCATCAGTGAGGCTGTGTGCAATGTCCGCGCTGCCAGGTCTCTCAGCACCGACTGGAAGCGCCGCATCGACGAAGATATACAGAAACGGGGGAGATGATAAGTATGTATGGAGCAATTTTAGGTGACATTGTGGGCAGTCCCTATGAGTTCGACCACAATAATTACAAGGCCAAGGACTTTCTACTGTTTAGTCGGCGTTCTGAGTTCACCGATGACACTGTGATGACACTGGCCGTGGCAAAGGCCCTGCTGGATACCCGCGGATGGGATGATGCCGCCATCAAAGCGGCGCTGGTGCGGGAAATGCAGCGGCTGGGCCGTGCTTATCCCAACAAGGGCTACGGTGTACGGTTCAATCATTGGCTGTATGAGGATGATCCGCAGCCCTACCACAGCTATGCCAACGGCAGCGCCATGCGGGTTTCTCCCGCGGCGTGGCTGGCGGAGAGTATGGATGAGGCTCTGCATCTGGCGCAGCTTACCTCCGAGGTGACGCATGATCATCCGGAGGGCATCAAGGGTGCGCAGGCCACAGCAGCAGCTATCTTCCTTGCCCGCACCGGCCGCAGCAAGGCGGAGATCAAGGCGTATGTGGAGCGCGAGTTCGGTTATGACCTCAGCCGCACCTGCGACGAGATCCGTCCAACCTATCATCATGTGGAGAGCTGTCAGGAAACCGTGCCGCAGGCCATCACCGCGTTTCTGGAAAGCACGGATTTTGAGGACGCTCTCCGCACGGCAGTGTCCCTTGGCGGTGACAGCGATACGTTGGCTGCTATCACCGGCAGTATTGCCGAGGCATTCTATGGTGTACCGGAGAATTTGAAGCAGGCGTGCCTTAGGCTGTTGACACCAGAGCTGGTAGAGATATTGGAAATGTGGGAGAATGTGCTTTAATAGTGCCTGACGCAGTCTATCTGATCGTAGATACCAAGACAGGGAACCTGTATGTTGGGTCAACTTTTTGCAACCCGCGTTGACAAAGCAAACAGAATTTTCAGCTTCGTCAGAAGTCGTTCAGGAAATTACTGCGTTTGTAGGGTTTGACAGTGGATTGAGGGGTATGTACCGTTAAGGCACATACCCCCGTTTGTCAGCAACCCTTGTCCGGCAACCTACATAGTATTTGCTTCTGGAAACCTGTTTTATGGATAACTACCCGCCAGGCTTCGGTTTTTCAGACCCCCTGTCTCTGGCCGGATCCAATGCAAAGCACTTGCCCGCCGCGCTCACTTCGGTTATAATGAAATGGAAAGCAACTGCGGAAGGCCGCGGCAAAATGAATATTACATAATGGAAGGAGCTATCTATGAGCAAGGGCAAGATTCTGCTGGTCGGCGAAAGCTGGCATGTACACACCACGGAGGCCAAGGGCTTCGACGTATTCACCTACGATTATTACGAGGAGGCCACGGAATATATCCGCGCGGCAGTGGAGAGCAACGACTACGAATTCGTCCATATTCCCTCGCATCTGGTCGAGCGCGACTTTCCCGCGTCGGCGGAAGCGCTGGCGGCCTTTGACGCGGTGATCTTCAGCGACGTCGGCGCGAACACCATGAACCTGCCGATGAACGTATTCATGAAGCTGAAGCCCACGCCCAACAAGCTGAAGCTGGTGCGCGAATATGTGGCAAACGGCGGCGCGTTTGCGATGGTGGGCGGCTATCTGTCGTTCTCGGGCATTCAGGCGCGCGGCGCGTATAAGCGCACGCCGATCGAGGATATTCTGCCGGTCACGCTGCTGGAGGGAGATGACCGCGTGGAGGAAAGCGACGGCATTTCACCCGAAGCGTCCACGCATCCGCTGCTGGCAGGCGTCGAGACGCCCTGGCCGCAGCTGCTGGGCTATAACCGGCTGATCGCCAAGCCAAACGCTGAAGTCGTCGCCACCGTGAACGGCGACCCGCTGATCGTGCTGGGCGAATATGGGCGCGGCCGGACGCTGGCCTTCGCCACGGATTGTGCGCCGCATTGGGCGCCCGTGGAGTTTTGCACCTGGCCGGGCTACGCGCGGCTCTGGGGCAATCTGCTGGACTGGCTGAGCAGGAAATAATACGCATGCGGGGCTGTGGAAGAGCTTTTTGTTCTTTCACAGCCCCTTCAGTATGTTGACAAAGTCAACATACTGAAGGCTCTAAAAGAGCCACGCCCTTTTGGTTCCGACATCGATAATTCTTTTCAAAATTTTATAAAAACGCGGCTGAAAACGCGCGGTACGCGGGTTTATAATTTCTCCCAAAAGAATCATACCCTATGCCATTGCAATGGGAGGAATGTGCAATGCCTGAGACCTGCGAATACCTCGCTCCGGATTATTACCCGAGCTTCGCCTGCAAGATGGGCGCCTGCCGCAGCTGCTGCTGTGATGGCTGGAACGTGTCGCTATCGATGCAGGACTACTTCAGGCTGCTCGGTGTCGAATGCAAAAAGCAGCTGCGTGATCGGCTGGACGTCGCGCTGCGCCCTGCGCTGAATCCCACGCCCGAGCACTACGCCGAGATCGAGCACCGCTTCAACGGCGACTGCCCGCTGCGCATGGCCGACGGCCGCTGCGCCATCCACGCGCAGCTGGGCGAAATGCAGCTTCCTGTCATCTGCCGCCTGTACCCGCGCGCGCTGCGCGGCGAGGGCGATCTGGAGTGCTCGTGTGCATGCAGCTGCGAGCGCGTGGTGGAAATGCTGCTCGAACGCGCGGAGCCGCTGAAATTCATACCGCTGCGCCTCGCGCAGACGCCGCCGCAGCAGGGCAACACCGTATTTCGCGAGCGCTTTGCCGGCGAACAGGCGCTGCGGCTGAAGCTGATCCAGCTGCTACAGGACGGTGCGCGTCCGCTGCCGCAGCGGCTTTGGCGGCTGGGGCTGGTGATGGCGCAGCTGGAAGATGGCGCTGATGCGGGATTCGACCCTGCGGCACTGCCTGAATCGAACCCCGTGCCAAATGCCGCAGCGCCCGCCGCGGCGCTGGAGGCCGCGCTGAAGCTCGTGGAAATGCTCGATGAGCGCAGCGCCGGTCTGCGGCAGTTTGGGGAAACTGCGCTGCAATGCCTCGATACCGACGTCGATCACTACGCGCAGGCATGCGCCCGCTTCAATGCGGACTTCCCGCGCTGGGCGTCCGGCTTTTCGAATCTGATTGCAAACCATATGTTCTTCACCCGCTTCCCCTATTCGGACGGCTCGGAATCGCTGCGCCACGAATTCGCTTCGCTGTGCGCGCTGTACGCAGCGATGCGCGTGCTCGCCATGGGCTATACCACGCGGCATGGCGGCGGCGACGCGCTGGTGGACGTGCTGGCGGCGTTGTTCCGCTTGGCGGATCATTCGTCGTTTCACCACTATGCCGCAGTGATGCTCGGCGAAATGCACTTTGACGCGCCGGAACAGCTGGCTGCGCTGCTGGCGCTGTAACGGCGACCCACCGCTTCCATGCAATTTTTCCTGCAAAATCGATTATAAACGGATTGACATTCTTCCATTTGAGGCCTATAATGATTCCAGTATGCAGGATATGCCTGCATATGGTCGTAAAAATGAATCTATTGCATTCAAATGGAGGATGGATACAAATGCGCATTGAGCGGGACATGGTGGGCAGCGAGAGCATTGCCGAAAATGTATACTACGGGCTTCAGTCGCTGCGCGCAGCACAGAATTTTCACATCACAGGGCGAGGACTGATTCCTGAATTCATCGAATCGCTGGCGCAGATCAAAAAGGCGGCGGCGATCGTGAACGGCGAAAGCAGACGGCTGGACGCGCGCCGGCGCGATGCGATCGTGCAGGCCTGCGACGAGATCCTGTCCGGCAGTTTCCGCGATCAGTTCATCACGGACGCCATTCAGGGCGGCGCGGGCACCTCTGCAAACATGAACGTGAACGAAGTCATTGCCAACCGCGCCATCGAGATCCTGGGCGGTGAAAAGGGCGATTACAGCATCGTGCACCCGAATGACCATGTGAACATGTGCCAATCCACAAACGACGTTATCCCCACGGCAGGTAAAATGACCGTGCTGAAGCTGATGCGCGGCGCAAACATGCAGATGCAGCGCCTGAGCGCGGCGCTGGCCGTGAAGGAAAAGGAATTCGACCATATCCTGAAGATGGGACGCACCCAGATGCAGGACGCCGTACCGATCCGCCTTGGGCAGGAATTCGGCGCATACCGCTCGATGATCGAGCGCGACCTGCACCGGCTGGAAAAGGTGCCGCAGGAGCTGAAATATGTGAATATGGGCGGCACGGCCATTGGTACCAGCATCAACGCCGACCCCAACTATGTGCATAAGATCGTGCCCGAGCTGTGCGAAATCAGCGGTCTGGAGCTGGAAGCCGCGCCGAACCTGATCGATGCCACGCAGAACCTGGATTCGTTCGTGGCCGTATCGTCGGTGCTGCGCGTGTGCGCGGTCAACCTTTCCAAAATGGCGAACGACCTGCGCATTCTTTCTTCCGGCCCGCGCACCGGCTTCCACGAGATCAACCTGCCGCCGCGCCAGAACGGCTCCTCGATCATGCCCGGCAAGGTCAACCCCGTGATCCCGGAGGTGGTATCGCAGGTGGCCTTCGGCATCATAGGCAACGACGTAACCATCGCCATGGCGGCCGAGGCCGGTCAGCTGGAGCTGAACGCCTTTGAACCGGTGCTGTTCTACAAGCTGTTCGAATCCATCACCACGCTCACCGGCGCGATGCAGACGCTGGTGGACAACTGCATCAGCGGCATCACCGCCAACGAAGCGCACTGCGAGGATCTGGTGAACCATTCGGTCGGCATCATCACCGCGCTATGCCCCTATATCGGCTACACCGTGGCCGCAGATATTGCCAAAACCGCCATTCGCAAGAACATTCCCGTGCGTGACGAGCTGATCTCCCGCAACATTCTCAAGCCCGAGCAGCTCGACGCCCTGCTCAATCCCTACGCGATGACCTGACATATAACGCACAAACGCCGCCGCGACCATATCGATCGCGGCGGTATGAGGATGTTGACAAAGTCAACAGACTTCCAGACGCTGAGAAACCTCGCAAGGCAAGAAAACGCGAGCTGCAAATGAGGGCGCATACACGGGCGTATGTAACCGATTTTGCAGCTCGCGTTGACGATGCAAGCAGAAATTTCTGCCTCGTCAGAAGTCGTTCAGGAAATTTCTGCGTTTGCGGGGTTGGGCAGTGGATTGAAACGCCGCCGCGACCATACCGGTCGCGGCGGCATTATTAATGAGGCCTGCTCGGCACGCTATAAGGCCGGCCGCTTATTTCCTGCCTGCCAGCGATTTGCGATACTTCTCGCTCTCCCAGTTGGCGATGAAGGCGCGCGCCTGCTCGCCCATGGTAGAGAGCGTTTTGCCGCTGTTGCGGATGGCGTCGGCAATGAAGGTTACGGCGGTGAGCGTTTCGGCGATCACCTGCGCGCGGCCTGCCGCCATGTTGAACACCACGCAGCCGGTCGCGGGATCCGCCAGGCAGCAATCCGCCTCGGGCGTGCCCGCGCCAAAGCCAAAGCTGCCCGTCAGGAACACCATCTGATCCGGATACAGCGGCGTTTCCAGGAAGAATTTTTCATCGAACGCGCCGGAGGTCAGCGCCTGGCTCAGGTAGGGCGAATCCGCCTCGACCAGGCCGTCCCCGATCTCGCGCACGGCGACCGGCGGGAAGGAATCACCCGACAGGCCGAACGCGGCGGCGATGCGGCCGTTTACGTCCGTATGGATTCTCAGACACTCGTCCGGATCATCCGCATGCACGATCAGACCATGGTTCTGCATAAAGATCGCTGCCGGGCGGCGGCCGGTCTCCTCCGTCACGCGGCGAAGCTCATCGCGAATGGAGAAGGTGAGCCGCGCGCCGGGATCCGTGTAGGCCACCATGCCCCAGCCGTAGGGCGCGTCGGCCAGCGCCGCAGCCACGATCTCGCGGCATTCCACGCTGCACGCCGCCAGGTTGGCATATACGCTGTGGCTGTGCGCCACATAGGTATCCAGTATGGAGTGGAAGCCCGCCTCTACGCTGGGACGCAGCTGCTCGAGCCCGTCTACCGCGCGCACGGCTTCCTTCGCCTGCGCGGAACCGGCCTTTTCCACATCGTCAAAATCCTTCGGCTCCGCGCCGTAATAGAACGTGCGCAGCGCCTGGTAATCCAGCACGGCGTAGGCCTTGTCGGGGCGGATGTCCTTCAGGCAGAAGCCCGACGCCTTGATCGCCATCAGCCCGCCCTCGAGCTTGACGGAGGTATTGCCGCCGCCGCCCTGCACATAGTCGGCGCGCGCGCCGACGCTCTGCGAAACGCGGCTGAAGTTCTCGAGCCGCGCATGATTATCCTCAAAGAAGTTCCCCATGGTATTTCGCTCCCTTCGTTACAGCATACTCCATAATGATTATACCAGCGCTGCGCGTCAAAAGCAACGTACGCGGAAGTTTTCTTTGAGTATAAGTATAAGAATCGGTGAGCTCCGGCGAAGCATGTCGGCGCTTCTTTGTGTCTGCATTTAAAGCGTTGTCCCTCACCCCGCCCTGCGCCTGGCGCGGCGGAAGCGGTATTCGGTGAATTCGTCCAGCAGCAGCGGCAGCAGGCACAGCGCCGCATAGGCCAGATAGAAAGCATAGGACAGCGGCGTTGCGGGCACGATGCGCAGCGCGGGCGCGAAGCGCACATAGCTCTGCCTGAGCAGCACGCCCATGCCGAGCGCTGTCATCAGCGCAAACAGCGCCACCACGAACGCGCGATCGCGATTATCGAAGCGATATATGGAAAAGGCGGTGCGGCCGCGCAGCGTGCTGCCGCGGCTGCGCATGGATTCCGATGAACCGGTCAGCATTTCGATCGTCCAGGTGATCAATATGGAAAAGACGCGCAGCGCATTGCGCAGGCGCTGAAATGCGCTGCCCTGACCCGCGCCCAGACCCAGCCCGCAGCGGGCGGTATTGATTTTGCGCGCCTGACGCCCGATGCGCGGAACCATTCTTAAAAGAATCGCCAGAAAGAGCGACAAGCGCGGGCTGACACGCCCGAACAGATAGACCACCTTATCCGCCGTTACAATGGCGTGCACGCACGACAGCCACATGAGCGCCGCGGCGACGCTGAGCCCCAGCGCCGCGCCATACGCCAGCGCCTCCAGCGTGACGCTGTTGCGAATGAAATTCTGCCGGAGCACCGTGACGCCGAAATGATGATAGCTGGCGTACCACAGCGCGAACGCGAGCGCGCAAAGCAGCAGGCCGAGCCCGAGCGCTGCGCCGCGCGCGCGGCGCAGCCGCACCGCATAGGCAAACGCGCCCAGCAGCGCAATAATCAGGTACGCCGGATGCTGGATCAGCAGCGCTGCGGCAATCACGCAGGCAAAGTATATAAAATTGATCGCGGGATGACAGGTCTGAAAACCCATACGCATTTACTCCGTAAGTCCAAATTTCAGCTTCACGCGATCCAGCTTTTCCAGAAACGGCTCGCCCAGCAGCAATATCGTAATGAAGGTGCAAACCGCCTGAGAGGCATTGACCGGAAGCCCCGACAGATACAGCGGCCACGCAGTCTTCGGCGTAATCTCCGTCAGCATCAAAAAGACTGAGCAGGTGTCCAGCAGCGGCCCCACCAGCAGCAGCACGCAAAAAAAGCCGAAGATCGCCATCGGCAGCCGCCTGCGCTTAAGCCAGCCGCGCTGGAAAAACAGCCCTGCCGCCAATCCGGCCGCGCCGTAGGCCATCATCTGCCATGGCGTATACGCGCCCTGGCCATAGAAGAAGTTGCTGGCAAACGCGCTGACCGCGCCCACCAGAAAGCCGGTCTCCGCGCCGAAGGCGAAGCCGGAAAGGATGATGACGGCGAACATCGGCTTGAAGTGCGGCAGCGGAATCGCGGCGCGCGCCGCCACAGCGATGGCGCACAGCACGGCGATGACCACCAGCTCGCGCGCCTGCGGCTTTCTGCCCTCAAACGCCATGATGAACGGCACCAGCGCCTCGATAATCACCAGCGTGCCGGTAATGTAATAGCTGCGCCCGGGCAGCTGTCTGCCCAGCAGCAGCGTCGCCGGAATCAGCAGCAGAAACACGATCAGCGCCGCGATGGTGGATTTTTTCATTTACGCATCCTCCATATTTTTCTGATAAAGGTCGATCACATCCTCGCAGGAGACTGCGTTTTTGAACACGCAGCGGCTCATGCGGTTGGCGGCGGACGTGTAGAAGCTGTTCTGGCCGAAGAAGCGGCGCGGCGTATCGACGGTCAGCACCTGGCCGTCGAAGAACATGCCCACCAGATCGGCATAGCGCGCGCAGAATTCCACGTCGTGCGAAACCATCACGACGGTGATGCCCTGCGCCCTCAGCTGCGTGAGTATCTGGGCAAAGGTCTGCTTGAAGAAGCTGTCGATGCCCTTGGTGGGCTCGTCCAGCAGCAGGATGGTCGGCTGCGTCAGCAGCACCTTTGCCAGCGCCGCGCGCTGCTGCTCGCCGCCGGACAGGTCGTAGGGATGGCTGTCCATAAACGGCTCGATCTGACAAAGCTCGGAAACGCGCGCGATCTCCGCAGCGTCGCCGCTCATCTCCGCAAGCTCCTCGCGCACCGTCTTTTTCACGAACAGGCTCTTGGGATCCTGCGGCAGCATCGCCAGCCTTCCGCGGAACAGCTCTGCAGTTTTATATTTGTTCAGGGGCTTGCCGTCGATCAGCACCTTGCCGCGATACGCCCGGCAGATCCCGCAGATCGCCTTCAGCATCGTAGATTTGCCCGCGCCGTTGCCGCCCACGATGGCAAACAGGCTGCCGCGCGGAACCTTGAGATCTACGCCGCGCAGCACATCCGGGCTATCCTTCTCATAGCGAAACCAGACCTCCCTGAGGTCGATCGCCGCCTCGGCCTCCGCGTCGAGCGGCGCTTCCTGCGCGGGCTCGCACACGCGAATCGGGCGCTGCGCGAACGCCTTCGTCAGCCAGGCGCGCCCCTCGCGCACCGTCAGCGGGCATTCTCCCACCGCTCCTGCGCCGTAAAATGCGCGCACGGGCGTGGGCATCGCCGCAAACATTGGATCCTGCTGCGCATGCAGCGCGCCGCAGACCTCGCGGGGCGTGCCGTCGGCGATAACTCTGCCCGCATCCAGCACCACAACGCGGTCGGCATAGGGCAGAATATCCTCCAGTCGGTGCTCGGTAATAATCACCGTGGTGCCCAGCTCCAGGTTGATCTTGCGCACGGTATTCAGGAAATCCGACGCCGCGATGGGGTCGAGCTGGCTGGTGGGCTCGTCCAGAATCAATACCTCGGGCTGCATCGCCATGATGGACGCGAGGTTCAGCAGCTGCTTCTGGCCGCCGGACAGGTTCGCCACATCGCGGTGGAACCAGTCCTGTATGCCGAAATAGCAGGCCATCTCCGCCACGCGCAGGCGCATGACCTTCTGATCGCAGCCCAGGCTTTCCAGGCCGAACGCCAGCTCATGCCACACCTTGTCGGTCACGATCTGCTCGTCCGGATTCTGCATCACATAGCCGATCTTCGCCGCCTGATCGCGCTGGGAAACCTGCTCAAGCGGCGTGCCGCCGAAGCGTATCTCGCCACTGCGCTTGCCCGCAGGCGTAAGCACGGTCTTCAGATGCCGCAATAGCGTGGTCTTGCCGCTGCCGCTGCGCCCGCAGACGACCAGATATTCGCCGCGTTCCACGTTCAGGCTCACGTTGTCAAGGCTCAGCCTGTCCTTTGCACCCGCGTGGCTGAAGCTCAGATCCCTGATCTCGAAATGTGCCATTGTATGTCCTCTTTCAAATCCAATAGGCTGGGGGTGAGCAAAAACAGCGCGTACGCCGCCAGCCCCCACAGGTTTTTGCCCGCTATGGGCGCAATCAGCATTTCCGGCGTGTATTCCGCCGCGCCGCCGCCCCCGATGAGCGCGGCCAACGCTGCAGCCAGCAGCAGCGCCAGAAACGCCGATGCGGCAATATCCGCCGCCTTAAACGCATAGCTGTGGAAGCAGCTGCGCCTGCCCGCGCCGTAGCCGCGGCTGTTCATGCTGTCCGCAGTCACCACGCTGCCCTCCAGCGCCCAGCTCGTCAGCACCGAAAGTGCGGCCATACCGCCCGCCAGCTTTTGCCGCACGCCGTCCTGACCGCCGAGCCCCACACAGCGGCGCGCGCTGAGAATCTGCCGCGCCTGCCGCAGCAGGTTCGGGATCAGGCGCAGCACGGTGGTGAGCAGCAGCGCCATGGACGGCGCGAGCGCGGCAAACAGATAGGTAAATTTATCCTCGGTCATCACGGCGTTATACGCCGAAAACCACTGAAGCATCGCGATAAACATGCCCGCAATGGCCATGCCGTAGCACAGCGCTTCCCAGGTATAGGGCCTGCCGAAGCAGGTAAAGAGCACGCGCGCGCCGCGCGTATTCAGCAGCGGGTTTATGGCCGAAAGCAGTGCCCACAGCGGCAGCTGCTGCGCAAAGCGCTTCAGCGCCCGCGCGCCCATCAGGCTGATATTCAGGCACAGCGCGCCCAGCAGGCTCGCCGCCAGGTATGCCGGGTGCTGCACCAGCACCGCCGTACAGATCGCCGCCATGAAAAACGCGAAGCCCACGGCGGGATGCAGCTTGGCAAAATATGTTTCCTTCATATCCGTTCTTTCCAAATCAGAAGCTGCCGCCGCCCACATCCTCGCCGAGGCCGACGCAGGTATAGCACCAGACGATGCTCTCGCCGCCGCTCAGCTTATATTCGGAGCAGCCGTAGTTTGGGAACCATTCGTTCACCTTGTACATCCAGCCCGACTGCGGGCCGCAGTCGAATTCGTAGAGCTGATGGATGCCCTCGATATAGTAGCTGTCGTACATGGGCGTCCAGCTGTATTCGATCTGAATATCGTAGGCGTCGCAAACGCGCTTGAGCACATCGAACACCGTTTCGCCCGCCTCAAAGCTCACCTGCGTGGGCGCGAGGATCACGCCGTCATCCGGCACATAGCTGGCCTTGGCCGTATCGAGGCTGTCCCAATTGTTCAGTATGGTGTCGCAATAGATGGCGATGGTGCAGCTAAGGCCGTCGCCGCTGTCGGATACGAGCTGCGCGCCGATGGCCGCCGAGCGCGCCTGCACGAGCGCATCCAGCTCCGCGTCGGTCACGCAGAGCGCGCGCGTCTGGTTTGCGGCGCGGATCTGCGCGATGGCGAAATCATTGAGCGCCTGCGTGTTCACCTCGCCCATGCTCTCGTCCCGGCCGACCCAGTACACGGCCTGACCCGCGGGCGTGTCCGCCACGCTGCCATCCAGCACCGTCAGC
>CAKUOX010000062.1 GCA_934670175.1 uncultured Clostridia bacterium
ATGCTGCTGTCCTTCCTCGCGGGAAAGCTGCCGCTGGCGGTAAAGGGCGGATATGATTTCGTGGACGTGCGGGACGTCGCCTCGGGCGTCGTCGCGTGCGCGGAGCGCGGTCTGCCCGGACACGGCTACATCCTTTCGGGACATTACGCCACCATTCGGGATATCCTGGAGCTGGTGAAAAAGACGGTGAACCTGCGGCGCAGCGTATCCTACCTGCCGATCAGCTTTGCAAAGCTGGTTGCGCCGCTCTATGAAAAGATCAGCCTGCGCAGGCGCGAGCCGCTCTACTTTACGCCCTATTCCATCGCGGTGCTGGACTCCAACGGCGCGTTCAGCCGCAACGCCGCGGCGGCGGCCCTCGGCTATACGCCCAGGCCGCTGAGCAGCACGATCCGGGATACCGTACTATGGCTAAAGGAGAAGATGGGTGGAAATGCACGGACATAAATAATTGACGCGAACGGTATACCTACAGGCGGTCGGCTTATGTCGGGCGCCTTTCTTTGATTCTCGGAGACGATGAAGGGGCGTCATAGAAAAGAAAACCTCTAAATGCAAATTTCGAAGGTTTACTGGAGGTAAATCGAGGAATTTGCATGCCGCAGATGGCGGAAAAGACATCGCCCGACGCGCCGCCGAATTGTGCGGTGGTGCCTTAAGATTCTATTTGCTGCTGCACGGAATCGCTCGATCAAACTCGGGGTGCAGTTTTCTCTGCAGCGCTCCACGACCCTCCCTCACGGGCGATATCTTCATCGTTCAGCACGCCGATCACCTGTTCAATCAGATAGACGTTTTCGAACTCAGAAAAGCGCATGACGAGATACCCCGTTACTGCATCAGCTTCCGGATGATTCCGTAGAGAAAGTCCGCCATCACCCGGGGACTTTCGCGATCTTCGCCGCGCCTCAGCCATTCCCGGATGAGCGCATAGCCGCCCTGATAGAAAAAGACGCGGAGATGCGCTCTTTCTCTGTCCGAGAAGGCGTCGGGTATGGCCATATCGAACTGCATCCTGATAGCGGGCAGGTTGAACAGCTTGTCCGAAAAATCCCTGTCGGGCAGGGAGCCGGCCAGCGTCATAAAGGCCGCCTCGTCGGCCAGCAGCGCTTCCAGCACCCGGCACAGGCTGTCCCTGCCGTCCGACGCGTTTTCCGAGAGCACATCCTCCAGCTTGTGGAAATAATCGTTCTCGGCGTCGGTCAGCAGTTCGTACTGACTTCCATAGTATTTGTAAAAGGTGGTGCGGTTGATCTGCGCCGCTGCGCACAGTTCGTACACGGAGATTTTCTCGATTGGCTTTTCCTTCAGAAGTCCCATCAGCGCGTTTTTCAGCATGGCCTTGCTCAGGCGGATCCGCTGGTTTTCCATATGCGATTCCCTTTCCTCAACAAATAAGTATATTTTTGTCGATTTTACAGCATCAACAGCATCGGTTGCCTGTCGGCCATCCTGCTCATTTTGCTGATTCTGCCCGGTCTGCTGGCGCTGTTTGACCGGTGGGCGATTCACAAAAACTGACGACGCGAAAGCCCCTTGTCCGCAAAATGGACAAGGGGCTTCCTGCTAGTGTGCCTCCGGACAGCCGGTTTCCTCCAGAAAGCGCAGGAAGGCTTCCGCCTGATTCCTCAGCGCCATCTGCTCCTGGGGCGAGAGCACCAGCCTTCCCCTGGCGAGGGATTTTGGAGTCAGGGCGACGCCTGTCTGCGGCACCTCCATGGGAATGGCCTGAATCGTTTTGAGCAGCTCCGTCAGCTTCTGCCGCGCGCCGCTGGCAGCAGACTGACCGCCCGCGCCGCTGATGGCGGCCTTTTTGCCCTGAATGGCCGTGCCAGGTGGAATCCCGCATTCCCAAAGCGGTCTGGAAAGCCAGTCCAGCAGATTCTTCAGCACGCCGGGATAGCTGGAATTATACTCCGGTGTAAAAAACCAAAGTCCATGAGCAGTCAGAACCTTGATGCGCACGCGCTGAATTTCCATTGGCGACGGAAATTCGGCGTTCTGGTTGAACCAGGGCAGTCTGGCGTAATTCAAGACGGTCGTCTTCGCGCGCTCGCCTAGCAGCGCAGCGGCTTCCTGCGCCAGTTGGAGATTCAGAGAATCTTCCCGCAGAGAACCCACGATCATGAGAATGTGTTTTCGCGTGCATTGAACCTGCTGCGGCAGGATCACAGCCTGCGCGAGAGGCATTGTACGCGCAGCTGCCTGCGGAGGTGCGTTCGCCATAATCCGCCTCCTGTCAGGGTCGGTTCAGGAATCGCCAGAGCATTTCCGCCGCCTCGCCCCGGGTCGCCGCATCGCGGGGACGGAAAACGTCGCCCGGAGCGCAGACCTCGACCATGCCCATGGCCTCCGCCAGGGCGATGAAGCCCAGATCTCCCCCAAAGGTTTCGGCGTCGGCAAAGGAGGAGCAGAACGCGTCCGTCAGCGCTGCCGCCCGGTGATAGCCGGCCATGGAAAGGATCGCCCGCACCAGTTCCTCGCGGGTTATATCCTCATCCAGCTCTTTCTTCGTCAGCGCCAGCCGGTATTCCCGTGCACACATCAGCAGCGTTTCGTCGTCCAGATCCCACGCGCTGGGATTTCCAAGGCTGACCAGCAGCGAAGCCGCCTCCCGGTTGGTGATCTTTCGATCTGGCAAGAACTGATCGCCGGGAATACCCACGCCGTAGCCGGCCAGCTCGTTGGCTGCGTGATCGGTCACGTCATCGTATTCGTAGCGCATGGGCGTGGTTTCCATTATAACCAGGCTTCCATCTCTGGCGCGGACGGCTGTGACCTGCGGCTCGGAAACCAGATCGTAGCACAGTGCGAGATAATACTTCGTTTCACTTCGGTTTTGCACTGCGGGCAGCGTGCGCCAGCGCAAAACCGCGTTCATGGCTTCGCAGTAAGCCGCATACGCGGCTATCTCGTCGATGATCCCTTCGGTGGGTTCGAAAGCAATGTCCTCATCCGTCCACGTCAGCGTGTAGGAGTCGATATAGCCCGTGGCTATGTTGACGCTGAGATACGCGGCATTGGCCGGATATGGAACCCCGTTTTCGCAGCGCACGCCTCGAACCTGAACGCGGGGGTTATAGTATCCGTCCTCTGCGGGGAATACGGCGGGGCGGATAATCATATTGGCGGTATGCTCCGGAAGGTACTTTTCCAGAAAATGAAACGCCCTCTTTTGGGCGGCGTCCGCCGCATAGTTGTCGAATTCATAGGCTGTAGAGCAGTAGCCTCCGTAGCTGTCCATTTCAAGCAGCGCGCCGGTGTGCGCGTCCAGCGTGACGTTGCGGGATAGCTTGCCGTCTTCAAGGCGATGGAAAACCTCCTCAGCGGTTCCCTCCGCTGCGCCCAACAGCCGCTGACAGTCGGCGACGTCGCGGACTTCCGCACGATAGGTCAGTCGCGCCATGACACATTCACCCTCCGTACTGTAACGGACACTTTGCAGGGCATAATCCTCGGTGACGCCCAGTTCCGTCATGCAGCGTGCAGCGGCGTCCAGCTTCTCCTCCGGCAGGGCGTTCTTCAGCTTTTCGGCGCCCGCGATTTCCGCCTGCGTCAGTCCTTTTTCCTCGGAAACCATATCTGCCTGGGCGGGCGCGTCCATCGCGTTCCATTCGCCGCCGCGGCCGACATTCAGGTCGTACATCTCTCCGGAAACCGCCAGCAGCGTCCAGCGCCCGGCGTCCTCCGGAACATAGCGTAGCTCCGCCCGGTTTTCGCCGTCCGGCACGTACTGGAGCGTCAGGCGGACAGCGCCTTTCAGCAGCTCGTTCGCCCCCTCATCGTCAACGACGACAGTTTCCGGACGATCTGTTCCGGTCAGCCGCAACCAGTCGTCGCTTCGCCAGAAGGAGCGCACCGCCATTGTCTTCGGATCGATCTCCAGCGTACAGCGAATATCTGTCCTCAGCCCGTCCCTGAGAAGCGCTCCTCTCAGATAAACACTCTCGCCGGGATTCAGATTCAGGCGCTTTTCGGGGAACTCAATCCGGCAGTCCTCGTTTTCGCGCAGCGCGTTTTTCAGGAACGCCTGCGCAGCATCACGGAGACTTTTCGTATTATTGGGAACCCGGGGCGCGAAATAGGGCTCATATTCCCATAACTCGTTTTCATGGCAGGAAAACTGATAGGGATAGCCTTCGTCATCGCAGGAAACGCTGGCGGTACCGCTTTCGTCCCACCAGCGCAGATACCAGCGAATCTCGCCACCCTCCACGCTCTGATCGCCGCTAAAGTCGGTGTAGCGATCAGAAATGCCGCACCGCTCCTTCGCCAGCTCGGTTACGGTGCGCAGCCGCTCGTCCAGATTGGCGCGACTTAGTGTTTGCCTGGTCTGGGTTTGATGGGAATCTGGCAGCGGATATGCGGACAATATCCGTAGGGGTTCGTCGCGCGTTTCAACAGAAACGGGCAGGAAGCAGAAGTTCAACAACGCGGCGACCAGTAAAACAGAAACGATATTCATCTCGATGTCCTCCTTCTCCGGTTCATTTGCAAGGTCGGGCAGGTCGGGATGGTATGTGGGGAGGCAGCTTTGTCCTGAAGCGTAGCTTTTGCGGACGCTCACTTTCCTCCTCTCAGGCAGACCGGACAGACGTCAGGTCATTTTCGCAGCATCATATCACCATGTTAATTTTATTATGTTAATTAGACGATTCCAGGCTATCCTTTGTTCCTAATATATGCTATAATAGAGATAGAAAGGCTGCCCCTCCTTTGCCGCGCCGTTTCCTCTTCGCCCGCCATGTGGGGAGGTGATCCATATGTCGCCGCCGCGCCTGATTTTCCACTGCGACTGCAACAACTTCTTCGCGTCCTGCGAATGCTTGGAGCGTCCCGAACTCCGGCTTGTTCCCATGGCCGTGGCTGGAGACACGGAGAGCCGCAGGGGCGTGGTCGTGGCCAAGAACGAGCTGGCCAAACGCCGGGGCGTCCAGACGACGGATACCGTCTGGCAGGCGAAGAAAAAGTGTCCGGAGCTGGTTTTTGTGCCGCCGCAGCACGAACTGTACGAGCGCGTTTCCCAACAGATCAATAAAATTTACCTGTCCTATACCGACCGTGTGGAGCCCGCGTCCATCGACGAAAGCTATCTGGATCTCACCGGCACGCTTTCCTATTATGGCATGACCGCCGAAGAGCTGGCTGACAGCATCCGCGCTCGCGTCCGCCTGGAAGTCGGCGTGACCATCTCCGTGGGCGTTTCATTCAACAAGACCTTTGCCAAAATGGGCAGTGACTACCAAAAGCCGGACGCCACCACCGTCGTGACAGAGGAAAACTACAAAGCGCTTCTCTGGCCGCTGCCGGTAGAGAACATGCTATTCATCGGCGCAGCCGCTGCGGAAAAGCTGAAGAAAAAGGACGTATTTACAATCGGGAATCTGGCCGCTCTGCCCCGGGAGCAGGTCGTCAAACTGCTGGGAAAAGGGGGCGTCAGCGTCTGGCGCGCCAGCAACGGGATGGACGACGCGCCGGTACGGCGGTTCGCGGACAGGACGGAAGTGAAATCCGTCAGCCGGGGCATGACCTTCAAGCGGGATCTGATCGCTCTGGATGAGGTGAAGCAGGCCGTCGCAGTGCTGGCGGGAGAGGTCGCTGTGCAGCTGCGCGAAGAGAAGCTTAAGGGCCGGGTGATTCAGGTACAGATCAAGACCCCCATACTGACCGTTTATTCCCGGCAGCTTACGTTGCCCTTTGCCACCTGCACCCAGCAGGAGGTGGAAACCCATGCTCTGAATTTGATTCGGAAAAACTGGCATGTGGGTGCGAGTGCGCCCATCCGGGCGCTGACCGTAGGTGTTTCCGGGTTGGTGGAAGCGTCAGAGGCGACGGAACAGATTTCATTTCTGGATATGTTCGAAGCGGATGTACAAAATTCAGGGACAGGCGCGCTGTCGCGGGGCTACCGTAGCTACGCGGAGCGGGAGCGGCGGGAAAAGCTGGAAGCGGCGGTGGACGCGATTCGCCGCAAGCATGGCGAAAATGCGATCATCCAGGGAAATACTGGCAATCCGGAGATTGGGTTGGAAGGTGCGTGGAAACGAAAGAAGGAAGCGAAAAGGAATCCTGAGGCAGATGTGCTTTCGCCCCGGGCGGATCAGAAAGGGGGCTCGGCGGACAGGTCGGCGCAAGCGCACAGTGCAGCCGATCAGAATACAGCAAAGCAGAAGAACCATGAGAAGTAACAAAATGCTTTTTAAGGGTTGTACCTCCTTTCCTGAAAGTTGTTCGATTATACAGACCATGGTACAATTCTATGATATTATACGGAAGCAGGGGCATCAAGTCAAATTGTACGACCGATGAATCAAAAAGAAAGGAGAACTGTCATGAACCGGATCATCACCATTGGTCGCGAGTTCGGAAGCGGTGGGCGCGAGATTGGCCGCCGCGTGTCGGAAACGCTGGGGATCGCCTATTACGACCAGGAGATCATCAGGGAGATTGCTAGGCGCACAGCCATGTCGGAGGATTATGTACGCAGGATCAGCGAGAGCAGACCCTTCACTTCTTACCCGATTCATGTGGGGCGAAGCTTCTACATTGTCGCGGATCCGCTTTTGCAGCAGAGCTTGTCTGTGTTTTCAGAACAGCACCGGCTGCTTGGGGAACTAGCGCAGAAATCCGACTGTCTCATTGTCGGGCGCTGCGCAGATTATATCCTTCGAGAGAACAATCCTTTCCGCCTCTTCGTGTATGCGGACAAGGAAAGCAAGCTAAAGCGCTGTATGGCGCGCAGATCGGCGGATGAAAATCTGTCAGAGCGCGAAATGAAGAAACGCATGGACGAGATCGACCGAAACCGCGCGCAGTACTACGCATGCTTTACCAGCCGGAGATGGGGCGCGCGCGACAATTATGACCTGATGATCAACACCTCGGGAAAAGATATCAAGCAGGTATCCGCCGCGCTGGCAGAATACATGAAAAAGCTGGCCAAATAATCGTTGCCTTGCGAGAGCGCGGCCAAACCTCGCACTCTGATTGCTGACAAAACCCGGCTTCTTGTTAAAAAGGCCGGGCCTGTTCAGATCGATTCATTATTCGCTGTATGGCGCTGCGTAGCAGGTCATAGTGGCGGGATACTGGCCATCCGCGTCAGCGGACGTTCCCTCAAAGGGTGTAGTGCAGGCGGCGTTCGTGTAAAGGGCGTATCCCTCCGGCAGGTATATCGCCAGGCCCATGTTCACAGGCGCTTCCAGAACATAGTCGAATTCCTGCGCCGTGCCCGGATCCATGATCACATGCACCTCGCGCCATTCCTCTGCGCTCTGAATCTGAGATTTGAAATCAGGCACGTCTACCTGAACGTCCAGTTCAAGCTCCAGATGCAGCAGGAGCACTTCCGAGCCGTCCTCTTTGATCATATAGGAATCGCTCGCTTTGATGATGAGCGTTTCCGGATCCACCTTATAGACGAAGCGGAATTTCTGCCCCGCGTCCAGCCCGACATATTGAGCCAGCTCCTCCGCGGCGCCCTCTGCCGTAACCGTCAGCAGGCCGTCCGCGCCGGTCTCCTCGGATACCAGCGTCTGGCCTTCGGCAAATTCACCGATATTCTGACCCATCAGGAAGGCGCGGTATTCTTCGAAGGCGTCGCCCACAAAGCCCATCACATAGGGCAGTCCTTCGCCGCCATAAATGCCCTGACCCCCTTCGGCGTCGAAAATCTCCCAATCGCCGTTGGAATACCCGAACGCTTCATGGATGGAACCGTCCTCCGCCCTCCAGGTATAGCAGTCGTAGCTGAACACTTCGCTGCCGTAGTCATGACTATAGAAAACCGAATGCTGGCGCGCTGCCCGCGTGGCGTCCATGATCGCCATGGTGGTGTTCGCGTTCTCCAGGGCGGCCAGATCGGTCTGCGCCATGGCGGCGAAGGGCAGCAGCATGAGAAGGGCGGCAAGCAGAAGCAGACTCACTTTTTTCATGGGACACATCCTCCTTCATTTCCGTTCAGATCCATTGCATGTTCGTGCGACCATTTGCAGATCTTGTGATCTATATGTCATCTTTGGCTTTTCTGGTCAATGCCGTCCAGACTAAGGATGGCAAGCGGATCGTTCTCCACAAGCCGACCATTCACGTTTACAATATTCGCACGCGCGCAGATTTGTCAGGCGACGACGGAAACAGCTTTTTGTATTCCAGACCCAGGCTGCGCGCAACATTTTCATTGGTACATTTACCGTCGAAGGTATTGACACCCATGATGAGACCGCGATCCCGGCGGCATGCCTCCTCCAAACCATGGTTTGCAATCTCCAGACCGTAGTGTAGTGTGGCGTTGGTCAATGCGAGAGTGCTGGTATGTGGTACCGCCCCCGGCATGTTGCCTACGCAGTAGTGGATGACACCCTCTTCGACGTAGACCGGGTTATCGTGATAGGTGACGCGGGAGCTCTCACAGCAGCCGCCCTGGTCGATGGCTACGTCCACGATCACCGCGCCGCGCTTCATCTGCCGCAGATGCTCGCGGCGAATGAGTTTGGGCGCGGACGCGCCGGGAATCAGCACCGTGGCGATGACTAAGTCGGCATGGGAAACGGTGCCGGCGATGTTCATCTCGTCGGAATATAGCGTGGAGATGGACGCGCCGAAAATGTCGTCTAGGTACGCCAGACGATCCAGATTGGTGTCCAGCACCGCCACCTCCGCGCCCATGCCTACAGCGATTTTTGCCGCAGCAGCACCGGCAGTTCCGCCGCCAAGTATGCAGACGCGCCCGCGCGCCACGCCGGGCACGCCGCCCAGCAGCACGCCGCGCCCGCCGCAGCTGTATTCCAGGTACTTCGCGCCTTCCTGTACGCTCAGCCTTCCCGCGATTTCGCTCATGGGTCTGAGGCATGGCAGATGTCCGGCTTTATCCTGAATGGTTTCGTAGGCCACCGCCCGCACGCCGGTTTCCAGCAGCCTGTGCGCAAGGTCTGGAAAGGCTGCGAGGTGAAGATAAGTGTAGAGAATCAGGTTCTCCCGCAGGTATTGAAATTCCTCCGGTTCCGGTTCCTTGACCTTGATCAGCATGTGACACTGCGCCCACACCTTGTCGGCGCTGTCCGCAAGCTGCGCGCCCTGCGCCGCGTAATCCTCATCTGAGAAGCCGCTGCCCAGACCCGCGCCCCGCTCGAGCAGTACCCTGTGTCCTGCCTGTACATAGGCGCGGACGTTGGCTGGGGTCAATCCTACCCGGTATTCGTGCTTTTTGAGTTCCTTCGTGCATCCGATGATCATTGTCGCACCTCCTCGTCTCAATGCTTGTTCAGTCGCCACCATGAACCGCATCCGCGCTTTCCGCGCGAAACGGAAATCAATCGTCAAACGTCCAGAGCACCTCGCGAATAATTTCGCTGACGGTGGGATGTGGGAAGATGATCTGACGCGCGTCCTCCACGCGGAGCTGCATTTCAATCATTTCCGCCGCGCCCCAGATGATCTCGCTGCAGTAAGCGCCGATCATATGTACGCCGATGATCGTGCGCTTCTTTTTGTGAATCAGAATCTTGCACAGGCCATCCGCGCCCTCGTTTTCCGCTACAAAGCGCCCCGAATAGCGCATGGACAGCTTCTGAACCTCATAGTCGACCCCCTTTTCCCGAGCCTCCTCCTCTGTGCGCCCCACAGACGCGATTTCGGGACAGGTATAGATCACGGATGGATTGGCGTAATAGCGCATGCTGTCGCGCTTGCCCAGCATGTCGTTTACGGCGACCTCAGCCTCGCGATAGGCGGTGTGCGCCAGCATGTGATGGCCGTTGACGTCGCCCACGGCATACACGCCGGACACATTCGTGCGCCCCAGTGCGTCCGTGATGACACCGGTTTTCTGCACGCTCACGCCGATCGTCTCCAAGCCGAGCGCGGCAAAATCTGCCCGCCGACCGATGGATAAAAGCAGTTTATCCGCCTCGAGCCGCGCCGTACTGCCATCCGGAGCTTCCACAGTCACCGCCCCCTTTTCCACCGAAAGGCATTTGTGTTTTAGCAAAAATTCAACGCCTTTCTCTTCCATTTTGCGCTGAAGAAGCGTGCTGATTTCGCGGTCGGTAGATCCGGCGATGTGATCCAGCATTTCGATCACCGTCACCTTCGCACCTGCCACGACGTAGTATGCCGCCATTTCAAGGCCGATCACGCCGCCGCCCACCACGATCAGTCGCCGCGGAACCTCCTTCAGCTCCAACGCCTCGCGATTGGTCAGCACGAAGCCGCCCAGATTTTCCTGTACGCCTGGAATCGGCGGGCTGATCGCCGTGGAACCGCTGGCGATCAGCAGGCGTCGTCCCAGATAGCATTCGCCGCCGGCTGTCACGCGATAGTTTCCGCAGTTGGCAGTCATACTGTAATTTTCACCGTTGGCTATCACGCGGAAGTCTTCACCGTCGCGCCCGTCAATTTTTGCTTCCTGCATCACGACGGTTACACCTGCTGCACGCAGTTTGGCCTTTACGCCATTCACCAGCGTGCGCACCACACGTCCGCACCGCGCCGTCACCGCCTGCTGATCCAGCCAAACGTCTCCGCAGTGTATGCCGTACTGCGCGCCGTGCAGCGCATGCTCGTACAGCTTGGCAGAATTGAGCAGTGCCTTTGATGGAATACAGCCCTCGTTCAGGCACACGCCGCCCAACGCTCGCTTTTCAAACAACACTACGCGCATGCCGCTGCGCGCAGCGCGCTCTGCGGCCAGATACCCGGCTGGGCCGCCGCCGATCACCATCAGATCGAACCTTTCAGACATGTCATCTCCTCCCTTTTTATCTAACATAGAGATATGATGCTCTTTTCCGTCAGAATTAGTATAACAGGTATGTCACCGTCTTACAAGTTAAATTCTTAATAGAATAAATAAATCAATAGACATTATTTAATAAATATGATATATTGAAAGCAGGGAAGGGGGAAATGAACATGGGAAATGTGATTGTTCAAGAGTATACCTGCAAAAAACCGATTACGATGATCGGCGTCGAAGCTGGCGTCTGTTGGGGCGCAGACACGACCGATGACAGAAAGAATTACCTTCGGGGTGTCGACTGTCTCGAAAGTGGGCACGGAAGAACCTTTGAATTTCCAGATGCCTACCTGATTCTCGATGGGTATTCAGCCAGGGTGATTCGCGAGTGGTATACCCACGTCGGCGGACTTCCGACACGCCTTCAGGCGAGCACACGCTACATTGATTATGAGCACAGCTTCGATTATGTCACACCATCGAGCATCGCGGACAACGCGGCCGCCAGAGCGGTATATGAACAAATGATGGCGGATGTCCGTCTGCGTCTCGAGCAGTTGGATATGCTCGGAATTTCCCGTGAGGATACCGCGATGGGGCTGCCACTCGGCATGGAAACGAGGATCGTATGCAAGCACAATCTACGCAACCTGATGGATATGTCCCGCCAGAGAATGTGTAATCGGGCGTATTACGAGTATCGCAGCCTCTTTAATGATGTGTGCGATCGGCTCAGCGACTATTCGGAGGAGTGGAAGTACATTGTAACGCACTGCTTCATGCCAAAGTGCAAGGCCGTCGGCTTCTGTACAGAGAAATACACCTGCGGCATAGCGCCGCGCCGGACGCCGCCGATCGCTGTGGAATGAAGGAGCTTCATGTTGGAAGCGCTTTATGGATCCGACTAAATTCAACTGATGGGGAGGTATGGGAATGAGGATATGCGGGCTGCAAAAGCTGACGCTGCTGGACTTTCCCGGTCGGGTTGCCTGCGCGGTTTTTCTCGGCGGCTGCGATTTCCGCTGTCCATTCTGCCACAACGCCGCACTCGCATGGGGAAAGGCTGAGGCAGTCATGGATGAGCAGCGACTGTTGGAATTTTTGAAGCGGCGTCGCGGACTTCTGGATGGCGTGACCGTTACCGGCGGCGAACCGCTGCTGCAGCCGAAACTCCTCAGGCTACTTGAGAAAATCAGGGCGCTGGGCTATTTAATCAAGCTGGACACCAACGGCGCTCATCCCGTCACGCTGAAGGCTGTCATAGACGCGGATCTTGTGGACTACGTCGCCATGGATATCAAGAACAGCCTCCGTCGCTACGCGGAAACCGTCGGGCTTCCCCGGCTGGATCTTGCGCCGGTGCTACAAAGCGCGGAGGTACTGATGCAGGGCTGCGTGGATTATGAGTTTCGCACCACGGCAGTATCGGAGCTTCACGACGATGAATCCTTCACCGGAATCGCCGAATGGATACAGGGCGCGCGTCAGTATTATATTCAGCGCTTTGAGGATCGGGATTCAGTATTTCATTCAGGATTTCACACGCCCCCCGAGGAAGTTCTGCATCGGTGGCTGGCACTGGTAAAACCCCATGTGAAATTTGCGGCGCTACGGGGGATGTGAAAAAACATGTCGCGGGCGCTTATAGGCGTGATCTAAAAATAGAAAAGCTCTTTTGGGCAGACAAGATAAATTTTGCTAAGAACCACAATATATTGTATTTTACTATTGACACGAATACCATATGTGCCGTATTCTATAGACAGACAGCCGGTTTTGTGGGATGCGTTTTCCATGCGGCGTCCTGCCGCCGACGCGCCGAACGGCATATGAAGCGCGCAGGAAATACAAAATTCTGAAGGATCGGAGGCAGTGAAATGTATCGGGTAAAAAAACGGGACGGCAGCGTCGTGGGATTCGATATTGTCAAGATATCCGCAGCAATCACAAAGGCGTTCGACGCACTGGATCGGGAGAGTCATCCCAGCGTCATTGATATGCTGGCACTTCGGGTCACGGCGGGATTTGAACCAAAGATTCGCGACGGATTGATCGCAGTGGAGGATATACAGGATTGCGTGGAAAAGGTGCTCAGCGAGGCGGGCTA
>CAKUOX010000063.1 GCA_934670175.1 uncultured Clostridia bacterium
GCCTGCATCTCCGCCAGCATGGGATCATCGCTCGGCGTAAAGGGCTTGCCGTTATCGTCCACGCCCATCACATAGCGCAGCCAGCCCGCAAATACCAGCGGAATGATCTTCAGATCGTCCACCGACAGATCTGCGCGCTTCTGGTATGCCTTGATGGTCTCGCCAAAGCGGATCGCCAGCTTCTGAGAAGTGTCGGTCGCAATGCGCTGGGGCGTATCCGGCATGAACACGTTCGGAATGCGAACCTTTACGACAGTGTCGATGAATTCCTTCGGATCCAGCACGCCGGGGTTGACCACCACGGGCAGACCCTCCTGGTAGCCGATAATCTCCACCATCTTCTTCAGCTCGGGATCCTTCATTTCATCGGAGATCAGCGTGTAGCCCAGCATGCAGCCATATACAGCCAGCGCAGTATGCAGCGGGTTCAGGCAGGTGCACACCTTCATGCGCTCCACCTTATCCACCGTTTCGCGATCCGCAAACATCACGCCCTGAGCGCCAGCAATATTCGGATGTCCATTCGGGAACCAGTCTTCAATGACCAGATACTGCGTCTCCTCGGCGTTTACGAACGGCGCAACGAACGTTCCCTTCGTAGTCTTCACGGAATCCGTATCCATAAAGCCGTCCGCGCGCACCATCTCGATGACCTTCGCATCCGGACGCGGCGTGATCTTATCGATCATGGTCCAGGGGAAGCCGACCTTGCTGCGATCGTTCACATACTCGTTGAACGCAGGCTCGACCAGGCCGCGCTTCGTCCACTCGGCTGCGAACGTAGTTACCGCGTCAAACAGGCGGCTGCCGTTATGAGAGCAGTTGTCCATGCTGACCATGGAGATCGGCAGTGCGCCGGCCTTGAAGCGCGCGTAGAGCAGCGCCGCGACCTTGCCGATATAGCTTTCCACGCCGTCCGGACCCGCTTCGAAATCCTTCACGATATTCGGGAAGAGCACGCCGTCAGCATTCTTAATGTTATAGCCCTTTTCGGTGATGGTGAAGCTGGCCATCTTCAGCGAGGGTGCAGCGAAGATCTCGCGAATGCGCGCATAATCGGCGTCGGAGGGATCCACCTTCAGGGATTCGACCACGCTGGCGACCACCATCTTCTCAATGCTGCCTTCCGCCTTCAGCGTGACCGACAGGCAAAGGTTGTCAAAGGGACGATAGGCACGATCAATGATCTCATAATCGTAGCCCTCGGCCACTACCAGACCCTTCTGCATTTCGCCGCGGTTGAGCAGGCGCTGCACAAAGGAAGCGATGAACGCGCGGAAGATGTTGCCGGCGCCAAAATGAATCCATTCCGGAGCTTCGCAGGTCTCGCGGGTCACCTTATCAATATCAAACTCGGGCAGCATATAGCCCTTGTCCAGCCATTCCTGTTTGTTGCTGAGAATATCCTGCTTACAGAGCTTCATCGTTTTTCACCTCAAATTCAATATTTGCTTTTATCGGCCCACAGCCCGAGCGCGGGATTGGAGATATAGAAGATCTCCTCGCCGTCATCCAGGGTGTTGAAGCCGTCCTTCAACTTGGCGGGATCATAGCGCTTCGCCGCCTCGTCGTAAGGGATGTAGTTAAAGCATACGCCCTCGACCTCTTCGCGGGTCAGATAGCGCGTGCAGTAGGTGATGGAGAAGCGCCCATCCGAGCTGCCGTGGATCAAATGCGCGGCGGCCGAAAGGTTCTGCTTCAGGTCATCCTGCGTCTTGCACAGCTGAATCACATTTTCACGGCCGCAGTAGCCATACTTGCGGATCAGCTTGTCGTTGTCCTCATCCTCGCCGAATACGCGCACGCCCGGCGCCAGCACGATCAGCTCGCCGCCGTTTGCAATGGCCATCCGCGTGCGGTATATGGACTTGTTGCCCAGCCAGGTGCTGTGGAATTCGCTGTCGTTCAGGTAGACGACCACCTTCTTCATCGGCTCATCTACAAGGTTCATGTTCTTCTTTTGTGCAAGGGCGACGGCCTTTTCAAAGTAGCTGCGCTCCTTGCCGATAAACAGGCCGTGCATCTGAATGTCGCCGCCGGGCGCCGTGGTCACCGTCAGCGCATAGTAAATCGGCAGATCTGCCAGGAAATGCTCGGCAGCATAATCGAACACCTTGCGCACAGGCGTCTTGTCATGTCCCATCATGCGTTCCATGCCGTAAAACGCGCCCAGGATGTGCGAAGAATTGATCATGGAGCTGCCGCCGCAGCCAACGAAGATATTCTTGGCCTGGTTCGCCATGCCCACGACCTCATGCGGCACGACCTGTCCAATGGAGAGGATCAGATCGTATCCACCATAGAAATAGCGGCTGACCTCCACGTCGACAGGCTCGTTATACACGCCCTCCGAAACCTCGCTGACAAACTCGCGCGGTACCTGGCCGATCTTCACCACGCCGGTACGCCAGTTGTGGATCAGGAAGCGTTCCTGCGGAATATCGCCGTACATATCTGCAATCTGCTCCGCAGTCATCGGCACATGCGTGCCCAGCGCTTCGAGCAGATCCACCTGGCAATGATCCTTCAGCAGGTGATAATAGGTATTGGCAATCGCGCCCGCATTGGAATGATAGCGCGTATAATCCGGAACCAACAGCAGCACCTTTTTGAGTCGATCCTTACAATCTGAAATAGAATCCGCCAGGATCTCGCGCAGCTGCGCGTTGTCGATCCGGCCGCCTTCCGGCGCGTAAACAACCTGTCCCTTCATAATTAGGAAGCTCCTCCCTTTCGTCCATGTCCTTTCCCTGCGGCTTAAAATACGCTCTATCGCGTTATACCGTATAAGTGGAAGCGGAAGTGGTTCCGCCTTCGCCCGTCCAGTTGGTGTGGAAGAATTCGCCGCGCGGCGCGTCTATGCGCTCATAGGTATGCGCGCCGAAATAGTCACGCTGTGCCTGAAGCAGGCACGCCGGCAGGCGTTCGCAGCGATAACCATCGTAAAAGCTGAGCGCGCTGGAAAGCACGGGCGCAGGCACGCCTCCGAGCACCGCCTGGCCGCATACCATTCTCAGCCCCGCCTGACAGGCGCTGACCGTCTCGGCAAAATGCGGATCCAGCAACAGGTTTTCAAGCTCAGGATTGCGGTCGTAGGCTTCCTTGATCTTCCCCAGGAATACGCTGCGGATAATGCAGCCGCCGCGCCACATCAGCGCAATGCCGCCATAGTTCAGATTCCAGCCATAAGTATTTGCAGCCGCACGCATCAGCATGTAGCCCTGAGCATAGGAAATGATCTTTGCGGCATAGAGCGCCTGTTCGAGCGCATTGATAAACTGCTGCTTATCGCCGGTGTATTTCGCCTGCACGCCCGCCAGCACGCCGCTCGCGCGCACGCGCTCGTCCTTCATGGCCGACAGGCAGCGCGCGAACACGGCCTCGCCGATCAGCGTCAGCGGCGTGCCCTCGTTCAGCGCCTCAATGCCCGTCCACTTGCCGGTGCCCTTCTGTCCAGCGCGATCCAGAATCTTATCCACCAGCGGCGCGCCGTCTGCATCCCTGACCTTCAGTATCTCCGCCGTGATCTGGATCAGGTAGCTGTCCAGCATGCCATGGTTCCACTTTTCAAATACGGTGCTGATCTCATCGTTGGACATATCCAGCATGCTGCGCATCAGATGATATGCCTCGCAGATGATCTGCATATCGCCATACTCAATGCCATTGTGCACCATTTTTACGAAATGACCCGCGCCGTTTTCACCGACCCACTCGCAGCAGGGAGCGTCGCCTGCCTTGGCTGCAATGGCCTGCAGAATGGGCTTGATTCTTGGCCACGCTTCCGCAGAACCGCCGGGCATCAGGCTCGGGCCGTGCAGCGCGCCTTCCTCGCCGCCGGACACGCCGCAGCCCACATAGCGCAGGCCCAGCGCCTCCAGCCGCTCACTGCGGCGCATGGTATCACGGAAGTTCGAATTGCCACCGTCGATCACGATATCGCCCTGCTCAAGCAGCGGGATCAGCTTATCCAGCATTTCATCCACAGCGCTGCCCGCGCGAATGAGCATCATCACGCGGCGCGGCTTTTCAAGGCTGTCCACCAGCTCCTGAAGGGAATATGCACCGATCGCGTCGCGACCCTTGCCGCGTCCCTCCATGAAGGCGCGCACCTTGTCCGTATTGCGGTTGAAAACCGCCACACGGAAACCGTGGTTGAGCATATTGACCACCAGGTTTTCGCCCATAACGGCCAGGCCGATCATACCGATATCCGCTTTTTTCATTATTTGCCTCCCGCTTCTCCCGACCCTCGCACGCGCGCGGTCAGATAGTCCCTGTAATATGGCAGATGCGCATATTGCATCTGTTGTACAGATATTCGGCCAGCAGGCCACTAATATATCAGTACATTCCGCAAGAAAATCCCGCCGTCCGGCAAACCGAGGGGCGCTCAAGTTTCCTGGGGAAGCTGACTCCCCTCGTTTTCCGGTTCGGCAGGAGGATGCCGCGCCTGCTGCGCGGCCGGATCAGAAATCGAACGTATCCGGATTACTACCGGTATGGAAATCCCGATTCAGGCTGTCCAGCTGCGCCATATCCGCTTCGGAGATCTCGAAATCGTAAATATCGGCGTTCTGAACGATGCGATCCTGATGCGTGGATTTCGCCAGCACGATGTTGCCATGCTGCAGGCTCCAGCGCAGCAATACCTGTGCGCCAGATCTTCCGTAATGCGCCCCCACAGCGGCAATGTCGGGATTGTTCACCAGATTATACTCTCCGGTGCCGCCCAGCGGCCGATAGGCCTCGATCTCGATGCCCAGTGCACGGCAGTAGGCCGAAAGCGGCTTCTGCGTCAGAAGCGGATGCAGCTCGATCTGGTTGACGGCGGGAATGATGCGCGCACTCTTGAGCAGCGCTTCCATGTGATACTGATGGAAATTGCTCACGCCGATCGCGCGCACGCGCCCCTGGCGGTACAGCGTCTCCATTTCCGCCCAGCACTTTTCAAATACGCCGGGCACCGGCCAATGGATCAGATAAAGATCTACATAGCTGGTACCGAGCTTCTCGAGGCTCTCTTCGAACGCCTCGCGCACGCGCCCCTTGCGCATGTCGTCGTTCCAGAGCTTCGTCGTCAGAAAAATATCCTGACGGTTCACGCCGGAATCGCGGATGCCCTGCCCTACGCCGCGTTCATTGCCATACACGGCGGCAGTATCGATGTGGCGATACCCCGCCTCCAACGCCCAGCGAACGCACTCGGCGCACCGGTCGTTTTCAACCTTAAACACGCCCAGCGCCTGCTGCGGGATTTCCACGTCATTGTTCAGGCGAATGGTAGACTGAAGATCCATGCGCTGTGCCTCCTGAGAATTCAATTTAATGAAATTCCGATCAGCCGAGCTCGCGATTGAAGCGGCGGCATGCCCCGGTAATGCCCTCCGGCTGGCGGAAAATATTGTGCACCGTGCCGACGATGACGTCCACGCCGATCTCCTTGCAGCGGCGCCCCTTCTCATAATCGATGCCGCCGTCCACGTTAATCAGGAAATGGCAGCCATGCTTTTTGCGCAGATCTGCGATCTCCTGAAGGCGTTCCATGCCGCCCTCCAGGAAGGGCTGACCCGCGAAGCCGGGCTCCACCGTCATCAGCGTAATCATATCCACATATTCGATAAAGGGCTCGATATGGTCGATGCGCTGGCTGGGATTGATCAGAATGCCGGGCTTCATGCCTGCGGCGCGAATCTCATTGATCGTGCGGCGCACAAACTTCGTAGCGTCCGTATGGAAGGACACATAATCGGCGCCCGCCGCAGCCAGACGGCTCACATAGTCCGAGGGATTGTCCACCATGATGTGAATGTCCATCGTGACCTGCGGATAATTCTTTTTCAGCTCCTCGATCAGCTTGATCGGCATGCACAGATTGGGCACATAATGACCGTCCATCAGGTCAATGTGGAACATCGGCGTGCCGCCGGCCACCAGCTGATCCAGTTCTTCCTTCATATGAAGAAAGCTGCAATTGATGATCGAAGCAGAATTCAGCATAAATTACATCCTCCGTTCATGTTTAAGCGGTCGCGCCGCCGTCGCAAACCAGGTTTTCGCCCGTCATATAGCTGTTTGCCGGACTCGCCAGAAACAGGATCACCTCCGCGATTTCTTCCGGCGTGCCGAGCCTGCCGATTGGCTGGCGGCTTTCAAACATCTTCTTTTCAGCGGCAGGATCCTCCGCCAGATCGATGCGCGCCTGCAGCGACGGGCTGAGCACCGTGCCCGGGCTCACGGCGTTGATGCGGATGCCGTCGCCCACATATTCCGCCGCCATAGATTTGGTCAGGGCGATCACCGCACCCTTTGTCGCTGAATAGAGCGCGCGGTTTTTGATCCCCTTAAACCCAGCTACCGACGCAACATTCACGATTGCACCGCCGCGCCCGCGCATCAGGCGCACCGCTTCGCGGCAGGTGAGAAACACGGCCTTGACGTTCGTATCAAACGCCGCATCCCACGCGCTCATGTCCGTTGTAAGCAGGTCGCCCTGCGGAACCACGCCCGCGCAGTTTACCAGCACGTCCACACGCCCATGGGCTTCGCCAAACAGCCGCTCGACCGTTTCAGCCTGGCCAATGTCGCCCGGCACCGCCGTGCACTGAACGTTCAGCGCGCGCACGGCCGCCGCGGTCTCCTCACAGTGCGCGCCGCGCGAATTCACGATCAGGCGCTCTGCGCCGCGTCTGGCAAAGGCCAGCGCTGCCACGCGCCCGATGCCCGCGCCCGCGCCGGTTACGATAATGGTCTTTTTGGAAAACTCGTCCATCCGTTTATCCCTTCTCCTGTCTGAAATACTGCGGATACTTCTTGAGGATATGTCCGTAATCGCTCAATGCGCGCGTCAGGTGCTTTTCGCACAGCGCGCGCGCCTGCGGCGCGTTGCCATCCTCGATGGCGCGGATCATTGCGGCATGCTCGTCGATCAGCTCAGGCGAGGTATCCAGATCGTAGCTGATCATTCGCATGCGGTCGAAGTGCAGCGAGTTCTCGCGCACCATATCGAAAATGGCGGCACAGTCGCACATGCTGTAGATAGCTCCATGGAATTCATCGTCCAGCAGAAGGAATCTGTCGCAATCGCGCCAGATGTACAGCTTCTGCAGCTGCACATTTTCATACATGCGATCGATGATCGCTTTATCCCGAACCTGGCAGGCCTTTTCCATCAGCGCCGCTTCGAACACATAGCGAAGATAGCGGATGTCGTTGCTGCACTTGTTGTCCAGATAAGACACAAAGGTTCCGTGCTGCGGATAGATGTTGATAATGTTGCGGCGCTTCAATTCGAGAATGGCCTCGCGAATGGGCGTGCGGCTCACGGACAGCTGCTCCGCGAGCACCTTCTCCTGAAGCTGCTCGCCCGGCAGGAGCTTCATGTGTACTATATTGTACTCCAACACACGTTTTACATATTCGCTTGCACTTTCCCGCTTCTGCCGTTCCAAAACCAACATCATACTCCCAAATCCCCTCTGTAATTCATCTTTCGCAAAAAGCATGTTACTTATATTTTAGCCATATTTCGACCAAAATTCAAGTAATTTACATGTTTTCTATCAGCCAAAGTGCTTCCTGAAAAACTCGATGCTCTTTTGCGCGGCGGTTTCGCCGTCCGGCAGCGGGAACACTTCCACCGACAGCACGCCGTCATAGCCCACATCGCGTATACCCTGACAGAATGCGTCGAAATCGAACGCGCCCGAGCCGGGATACCAGCGAATATTGTCACCAAAGTGTATGTGCCCGAGATAGCTGCCCGCGTCGCGCAGGCCGACGGTCACGTCGCGCTCCTCGATGTTCACATGGAAGCTGTCAATCAGCGCCTGCACATTCTTCAGACCGTAGCGCTCAATGAAATCATGCACATCCTTACCGGTATTGAGCACATTGTTCTCAAAGTGGTTCGTGGCCTCGAGAAGCACCTGAACGCCCTGCTGCACGGCATGCGCGGAGATTTCCTGCATGCACTTGCCCATGATCGCCAGACACTTTTCGCGGTCGGCGCCCTTGGGCACATTGCCCTTAATGCTGCCGATGGTGACCTTGCTGCCGATGGAGCTCGCAATGTCGATATAGTGCTTTACCATATCCACGATGCGCGCCTGACGGGTCTCGTCCTCGTCCATCAGGTACAGGCCGTATTTACCGTAGATCATACCGGTACCGAGCGTGGCGATAAACATGCCCAGCTCGTCGCAGGCGGCGCGCAGCCGTGTTACGTCCAGCGTGTCCGGATCAGGCGTGTGGATCTCCACCGCATCGTAGCCCATGACATGCGCGCGGCGCATGCTCTCCACGAAATCGCCTTCCAGCAGCAGCGGCGTCGTAGGCGAGGTCGTCTGTCCTACCGCAATGCAGTACTTCATCAGGCCGCGCCCCCTTCCGTCTTCACGCGCAGCGCAGCCATTTCGCCGCGGCGCTCGGAGAAGCGCTGGATCAGAACCGCGCCCAGCAGGATGCCGCCGGTAATAACGTCCTTCCAATAGGGGCTGATGGTGCCGTTCAGGTTGATGATATTGGTAATCAGCTGCAGGAAGATAACGCCGAAGAAAATGCCGGTAATGCGGCCGACGCCGCCGGTGGTACTGGTACCGCCGATCACGATCGCCGCCATGATGGTCATTTCCCAGCCGACGAAGGACGTAGGCTGACCGGCGCTGATGTGGCCGCTCAGGATCACGCCCGTAAGGCCAGCGGTCAGACCGCTCATGATGAACACGCAGGTCTTCACCTTATCGACCTGTACGCCCATCATGGCCGCAGCCTCTTCGTTGCCGCCAATGGCATAAATCGCGCGGCCAAACTGCGTATAGCCCAGCACCAGCGTCAGCACCGCCAGAAGGACAATGAAGATCGCCGCGGACACGGGGATATAGCCGAAAATGTTTGCATTGCCCATTGCCTTCAGCGCGGTGGCGGAAGCATCGATTTCCTTCGAGAGCTCGTTGTTCACAAGCAGCGCAACGCCGCGCGCCGCCAGCTGCGTGCCCAATGTGGCAATGAAGGGCTGAACCTTAAACTTGGATACCACGATGCCGTTGAGCATGCCGAACAGCGCGCCGCAGACCAGACCGGCTACCAGGCTCGCCAGCAGGCCATAAGGGCTGGCAAATGCGGAGAACATGCTCGCCGCAGCCGCAACGGCCGCAACGGAAAGGTCGCGCGCACCGATCAGGAAGCACAGGTTTACGCCCGTGCCCATGATGCCCAGCATGGACGCACTCAGCAGCACGTTCATAAGGTTGCGCTTGTAGTTCAGGAAGGTGCGTCCATAGAGCGCCGTGCCGACGATCATCATTATAATGACTGCCAGGAGCGCGGTATTGCGTTTAATGAAATCCGACGTGTTAAACTTCTTTTTCATGTGCTTACGCTCCCTTACACGTTCTTTTCACGCTGAATAGCCAGCGCCACGATGATGATAACCGCTTTAATGATGTTCGCGATCGCATAGGGCATGCCGTTCATGTTGACCGTCGTGCCGATAAGAATCATGATAATGCAGCCCATGATGGAGCCCAGCACGTTCGCCTTGCCGCCCTTCATGGAGGTACCGCCAACGGCGACCGCAGCGATGGCATCCATTTCATAGTTCGTGCCCAGCTCGTTGGGGTCAAACGCAGCGTTGCGGCACATGGTCAGGATACCGCAGCAGGCCGCGAATACTGCCGAGAGAACGTACACGATGGTGATGACGCGCACCGTATTGATGCCGGCCAGGCGCGCGGCCTTTTCATTGCCGCCGATTGCCTCAATGCGCTTGCCAAGCATCGTCTTCTGCACCAGGAACAGGCCGATGACAATGATCGCAATGAAGAACACCAGCTGGATCGGCACCCTTGCGGAGCCCGGGAATCGATACAGGCCCAGCAGATTTACTTCCGGATACAGCGCCTTGCGATCCAGCGGGAGCACCGTGGATTTGGCCAGCATGACCGTAATGCCGCGCATTACGATCTGCATCACCAGTGTCAGGATGACCGGCTGCACCTTGCACTTGCCGATCATGTAGCCGCTGAACGCACCGACAGCGCCGCAGGCGATCAGCGCCAGGAGAGCGAGCAGCCAGAAATTGCCGCCCTTCGTGATGCCGTTGCCAACGATGAAGCCCGCAAAGGCCATGATCGAGCCGGTAGAAATATCGATGCCGCCGGAGGAAATCACCATCGTCATGCCTATGGCCATGAACAGCGGCGGGGTCGCCTGGCGCACGATCAGCCAGAGCGTATTCAGCGAAAGGAAGTTGCGCGTGATCAGCAGGTTGATTATCAGCAGAACGCACAGCGACAGACCTGCGCCATAACGCATGAATACGTCGCGCGCGGTCAGCTTCGTGTTCTGTTTGACGGCTTTAGCATTGTTGCTCATATTCCATGCCCTCCCTTTATCAAACGGCTTCGCCCGAAGCGATCGTCTTCATGATATTATCCGAGGAGATTTCTTCGCCAACGAGTTCGCCCACCACGCGGCCATCGCGCAGCACTGCCACGCGGTCACAGCCGCGCACCAGCTCGTCCAGCTCCGAAGAAATATACAGCACGCTGATGCCCTGCTCGGAGATCTCATGGATCAGATCCTCAATTTCGCCCTTGGCACCGACGTCGATGCCGCGCGTCGGCTCATCCAGAATGATCAGATCAGGCTTCGTGGCCAGCCAGCGGGAAAGGATAACCTTCTGCTGATTGCCGCCGGAAAGATCCTTGATCTTCGTCTGCGCGGAGGGCGTCTTGATGGCGATCTTCTGGATATAGTCGCGCGTAACCTCTGCCTGGCGGTGGCGATTCACCATGCCAAAGCGGCTCACGCGATCCATAATGGGCATGGTCAGATTATCCTGAATGCTCATGTTCGGGAAGATGCCCTCGCCCTTGCGGTCCTCGGAGCAGAACGCCAGACCGGATTTGATCGCATGCGCGGGATTCTTGAAATGAACCGCCTGCTGGCGCATGAATATCTCGCCGACATACATCTGATCGTCGCCGAAGATGACCTTCGCCGTCTCCGTGCGACCGGAGCCCAGCAGGCCGGCCAGACCGAGCACCTCGCCCTTGTGAATCTTCAGATTCACGCCGTTCAGGCGATGCGTGCCCGTGCGGATGTCCTTCACCTCGCAGAGCACCTCTGCCTTTTCCTTGGAGGCGTCGTATGCCTTGCGCTTGTTTACCAGGCTCGTCGCGTCGCGGCCCAGCATCAGCGAGATCAGCTTCAGCTTCGGCAGCTCCTCGATGGGCTGGCAGGTCACGAATTCGCCATCCTTCAGGATGGTAACGCGATCGCATATCTGATAGATTTCATCCATCTTGTGCGTGATAAAAATGGTGGAGATGCCGCGTTCCTTCAGCTTGCGCACCGCCGCGAACAGGATCGCGACCTCCGCGTTATCCAGTGAAGAAGTCGCTTCGTCCATGATCAGCAGCTTGGTGTTGATGGACAGCGCGCGCGCCACAGAGACCATCTGCTGAATGGCGGTGGGCTGACGGTTAAGCAGGCCGTTTACGTCAACGTCCACGCCCAGATCCTGCATCGCCTGCCGCGCATTCTCGCGCATGGTCTTCCAGTCGATCAGGCCGTTTTTCTTCGGCGTGTTGCCCAGGTAGATATTTTCTGCAATGGAAAGGTTGGGCGCCAGGTTCAGCTCCTGAAAGATCGGGCTGATGCCCAGCCGCTGAGCCTCGAGCGTGCTCTTGGGGTTAATGCTCTTACCATCGAAAATTTCCTCGCCCGAATTGGCATCGCGATGATAATAGCCCGTCAGGATCTTGATCAGCGTGGACTTGCCCGCGCCATTCTCACCCATCAGCCCCATTACCTCGCCCCGTCGAACGTTAAAGCTCACGTCTTTGAGCGCGCGCACGCCGGGAAAGGTTTTGGAAATGTTCTTCATTTCAAGCAGGATCTCGTTGCTCATATTCCGTCGCCCTCCTAAAAGTATCGGAAATCAATGGGAATGCCAAAACCGCATCTATATATCTTCTATTATATGGAAGAAACTGTCCAGTGAAAGGTTGATTCAGGGAATGATTGTGGGATTCTTTTGCAGCTCGTCAATTTCAAGGGGCCGCCAGGTTTACTGGCGGCCCATGGCTTTCTTACCTTGCCGCAGCGCGGTTTAAAGTCGGATCAATTACCAACCGGCCTTTTCCAGCTCTTCGGCAGCGTTGTCGATGGTGAAGAAGCGGTCGTTCGCCCAGATCAGGCCTTCCACAGTGCCGCCCTCCTGCAGGGTCTTAACAACCTCAGCAGCCTGCGGCCCAAGCAGCGGAGAGCACTCGGAGCAAGCAGCTACGCGGCCGTCAATGATGGCCTCGAGCAGCGCGCTGGAGCCATCGCCGATGGACAGAACCTTAAAGTCTTCGCCAGCGGTGTAGCCCATGCCTTCGATGGCCTGCAGGGAACCGAAGGTCATTTCATCGGAGTGGGTAACGATCACGTCGATGTCTTCGCCGTGCGCCTGGATCATGTTCTCGGTGACCTTCTGAGCGGTATCGCGCATGTTGTCGCCGACCTGGCTGTCGAGCTTGACGTACTTGTCGCCAGCTTCAGCAAGCAGATCCCAGAAGCCCTTGGCGCGGTCCATGGCGGTGGTGGAGCCGGGAGCACCGAACACTTCAACGATGTTCGCGCCGTCCGGATAGTTGTCGATGATCCACTGCGCGCACCATTCGCCTTCAGCGACGGCGTTGGAACGGATCGCGGTCACATAGTCGACGCCGGGTTCGCCATTGGCGGAGCGGTCGAGCAGGATCACCGGCACGCCGGCTTCCTTGGCAGCCTCAAGCGCGGGAACCAGACCGGCTTCCTCT
>CAKUOX010000064.1 GCA_934670175.1 uncultured Clostridia bacterium
CCTTGATGCGGCTGTTCTTCGCAGTCGTTGCGGTAATGGTGACCTTGCCTTCCTTCAGCGGCGTAACCACACCGTCCTCAGAAACCGTCGCAATGCGCTTGTCGGACGTCGTGAACTTTACATCGGATTCCGCAGTCTCCGGCAGCAGCGTGTAATTCAGCTGCAGCGTATCCTGCAGTGCCAACCGCGCCGTCTTGCCTGCCTCCAGCGTGATGCCAGTCGGCTTCTTCGGGTCGAATATAGTGATCGCAATCGTCGCCTTGATGCGGCTGTTCTTCGCGGTCGTCGCAGTAATAGTGACCTTGCCTTCCTTCAGCGGCGTAACCACACCGTCCGCAGACACCGTCGCGATGCGCTTGTCGGACGTCGTGAACTTCACTTCGGATTCAGCCGTCTCCGGCAGCAGCGTGTAATTCAGCTGCAGCGTATCCTGCAGCGCCAGCTGCGCAGTCTTGCCTGCCTCCAGCGTAATGCCGGTCGGCTTCTTCGGGTCGAATATAGTGATCGCAATCGTCGCCTTGATGCGGCTGTTCTTCGCGGTCGTCGCGGTAATGGTGACCTTGCCTTCCTTCAGCGGCGTAACCACGCCGTCCGCAGACACCGTCGCAATGCGCTTGTCGGACGTCGTGAACTTTACATCGGATTCAGCCGTCTCCGGCAGCAGCGTGTAGTTCAGCTGCAGCGTATCCTGCAGCGCCAGCCGCGCCGTCTTGCCCGCCTCCAGCGTGATGCCAGTCGGCTTCGCGAGATCGATCACGGTGATCGTCACCGTTGCCTTGACTCCACCATTGGATGCCCTGGCAGTGATTACAGCATTGCCATCTGTCAGCGTCGTCACCAAACCATCCTCTGAAACCGTCGCAACCGCCTTGTTCGAGCTGCTCCACCTGATCTCAGAATAGGCATTTGCAGGCTCGAAGCTGTAGTCGAGCTGCAGCGTTTCGCCGAGCATCAGCTGCTGATTTCCGGACGGTGACAGCACCACGGATTTCGGCTTGCCCTTCAATTCCACGCCGTTCAGATAGCGCACGATGACCTTGCCATTTTCATCGAAGATCTCCTGATGCAGACCGCGCCGATCCTCCCACTCCAGTGTCTTGCCCAAATAGGAATTGTCGCCTTTGGAACTGTCGTATGTCCACATATTCCAGATGTCGTGACCCCGCTCATTTTTGCCCGTATAAGTCATCCAGAGCAGACATTCACCGGTCTGATCGTCACGAATATAATTGACCGATCCGGGCCGTAAGGTGCCATCATCATTGCAATGGATGTCCGATATAAGACGCAGGCTGCCGTTAATGCGCTGGCTGTATTCCACACTGGTTATGCCATATGCTTGTCTTATCTCATATTTCTCAACCAGAAGCCCGCTGGCATCGTAGTAATTCTTGATGCGCTCGGTATATTCCACACTGGTCGTACCATTCGATTGTTCTATCACACATTGCCTGCATTTCTCAACCAGAAACCCTTTGGCATCATAGTAATTCTCAAAATGATCCTGACCGTTCTTCCAAGACTCGCGCCTGTACTGGTATGCGCCGTTTTCATCGTAGGTTTTCCATTCCACACGACCCCACGAATTGACGCCCTGATATTCCGTGCGTCCCTGATATGCACCGGTCGCATCGTCATAATGATAGTCGATGCTGCCGGGCTGCCTGTTGCCGTTCGCATCGTAGATATCCTTGCTGACCACCTTCAGCTCACCGGCGACCAGCTCTTCACTGGTCTCGATGCAGCCGCCATTTTCCAGCCATTCGCGCGCCTGGCGCGCGTACAGCTTGCCATCCGCATCGTATTGTGCCACATAAAACCTGCCGTCTTCATCCTGCCATTGCTTAACCTCGCCGGTAAAGACGTCGGCATCGTCATATTCTTTCCAGACTTCGCGGCCCTCTTCATCCAGTCCCGCGCATTCCCCACGACCCTGATAGTCGCCGGTATTGTAATCGTAGTTGTAAGCGACGCTGCCCGAAAGCCGGTTGCCGTCCGCATCCAGCAAATTCTTGCGAACCAGCGTCAGCTTGCCTGCAACCAGGTTATAGCGTTCCTCGCAGCGCGTGCCGTCCTCCAGCGCCTGCGTCCGCGTGCGCTGAACCAGCGTATCATCCTCATAGCTGTCACAGTAGTCCCAGCCGTCCTGCGTGTATTTCTCCTCGCGCGTTTCCGCCAGCGCACACATCGCCAACAGTGCCAGCGCGAGCAGGCATACCGCCGCCCATCTGAACCATCGCTTCATTTCGCTCTTTCCTCCTTACATTTCATCGCCGCCGGATATAGACCCTATCCGTATACACGATCGTTACCATATTCTAACACTTGAAATTATACTTTATTTTATCATAGTAGTCAATTAAATTTCCCCGTTTGTGCTTTATTTAATCAACCCGTCGAAATATTCTCATCACAAATTCTAAAAGCACTCTTTGGTGATTGCCGCCAAAGAGTGCTTCTTACCTATTTATATTCAGATCTCCTCATCGGGCGCAGAAGCCTCTTCCTCGCCCTGAATGGTCATATCCAGTTCGCTGCCGGCATCCGCCGCTTCGGCCTCGTCCTCTTCCTCGGGCTCGGCCTCGGCGCGCGCCACACAAATGACCTTGCTATCCTCGCCCACGCGCATCAGGCGCACGCCCTGCGTCGTGCGGCTGAGCACGGAAATGGCGCTCACCGGCGTGCGGATCACGGTGCCATCCGTGGTAATCAGCAACAGATCCTCGGCATCGTGCACCAGCAGCTGCGCTGCCAGCAGACCCGTCTTGTCCGTCAGATTCATGGCCTTGATGCCCTTGCCGCCGCGCTGCTGCAGGCGATATTCCTCAATGTCGGTGCGCTTGCCGTAGCCGTTTTCCGTGATGGAAAGCACCTGCGCGCCCTCCTCCACCATAGCCACGTCGATCACCTCGTCGTCCTCGTCCAGCTCGATGGACTTCACGCCCATGCTGTTGCGGCCGATGGGGCGCATATCGTTTTCACTGAAGCGAATGGCCATGCCGTTGCGCGTGCCGAGCAGCACCTCGCCGTCGCCCTCCGTGCGGCGCACGCCGATCAGCTCGTCGTCCTCGCGCAGCACCACGGCAATCAGCCCCGCCTTGCGCAGGTTGACGAATTCGCTCAGCTCCGTGCGCTTGATCAGGCCCTTGCGCGTAGCCATCACCAGATAATGCCCCGCAACCTTTTCCGCCGGAACCGGCAGCATCGCCGTTACCTTTTCGCCCGGCGTCAGGTGCAGCAGGTTGACGATCGCCGTACCGCGCGCCGTGCGCCCTGCCTCAGGAATCTCGTAGCAATTCAGCTGGTAGCAGCGGCCGCGATTGGTAAAGAACATCAGCGGATCGTGGGTAGAGGTAACGTACATCTGCTCCACGAAGTCCTCCTCGCGGGTGGTGGTGGCAATCACGCCCTTGCCGCCCCTGCGCTGCGCGCGATAGGTGGTCTTGGGCAGGCGCTTGACATAGCCATAGTGCGTCATGGTAACCACCATGTCCTCTTCCTCGATCAGATCCAGCATGTCGATCTCGCCGTCAAGCGCGGAAATTTCCGTGCGGCGCTCGTCGGCAAACTTCGTGCGGATCTCCTTGATCTCATCGCGGATGATGCCCAGCACCAGCTTTTCGTCCGCCAGCACCGCGCGGAACCACGCGATCTGCTTCTGCAGCTCGGCATATTCCTGCTCAATCTTGTCGCGCTCCAAACCGGTCAGGCGCTGCAGGCGCATATCCAGAATCGCCTGCGCCTGGCGGTCGCTCAGCCCGAAGCGCTCCATCAGGCCGGTCTTCGCCTCCTGCGGCGTGCGCGATGCGCGGATCATGTGCACCACTTCGTCGATATTGTCCAGTGCGATCATCAGGCCTTCCAGAATGTGGCTGCGCGCCTCGGCCTTGTTCAGATCGTACTGCGTGCGGCGACGGATCACGTCCTCCTGATGCTCGATATAGTGGTGGATGATCTGCCTGAGCGACAGGATCTTCGGCTCACCGTCCACCAGTGCCAGCATGATCGCGCCGAAGGTATCCTGAAGCTGCGTATGCTTGTACAGGTAATTCAGCACGATATTGGCGTTCACATCGCGCTTGAGCTCGATCACGATGCGCATGCCCTTTCGGTCGGACTCATCGCGAATATCGGAGATGCCCTCCACCGTCTTCTCGTGCACGAGCTCGGCGATCTTCTCGATCAGCCGCGCCTTATTCACCATATATGGGATTTCCGTGACCACGATGCGCTGGCGATTGCCGCTCATTTCCTCAATATCGGTCTTGGCGCGCACGATGATGCGGCCGCGGCCGGTGTGGTAGGCGTCGTAGATACCGCGGCGGCCCAGAATTACGCCGCCGGTCGGGAAATCCGGGCCCTTCACAAACTGCATCAGATCGTCTACCGTGCAGTCCGGATGCTCGATCATATACACGACCGCATCGATGACCTCGCCCAGGTTATGCGGCGGGATATTCGTCGCCATGCCGACGGCGATGCCCGAAGAACCGTTCACCAGCAGGTTCGGTATGCGGCTGGGCAGCACGGCGGGCTGCATCAGCGTTTCATCGAAATTCGGATAAAAATCTACGGTCTCCTTATCCAGATCGCGCACCATTTCCAGCGAGATCTTGGAAAGCCGCGCCTCGGTATAACGCATGGCCGCCGCGCCGTCGCCATCCACAGAACCGAAGTTGCCCTGGCCGTCCACCATCATGTAGCGCATGTTGAAATCCTGCGCCAGACGCACCAGCGCGTCGTACACGGAGCTGTCGCCGTGCGGGTGGTATTTGCCCAGCACGTCGCCGACGATGCGCGCGCACTTTCTGTGCGGCTTGTCGGGCGTATTGCCCAGCTCTGTCATGGAATACAGTATGCGCCTGTGCACGGGCTTCAGGCCGTCGCGCACGTCGGGCAGCGCACGCGTCACGATAACGGCCATCGCATAGGATATAAATGATTTTTTCAGCTCGTCCTCGACATCCAACGGGAGCAGGGTGCCCGCGTTTTTCTCATCAGCCACAGTCTCTTCCTCCTATTTCGTCAAATGTCAAGATCGGCCACCAGCTTGGCGTTCTGCTCGATGAATTCCTTGCGGGGCTCCACCTGGTCGCCCATCAGCAGCGTAAAAAGCGCGTCCGCCGCAATGGCGTCCTTCAGCTCCACGCGATACATGATGCGCGTTTCGGGGTTCATGGTGGTCTCCCACAGCTGCTCGGCGCTCATTTCGCCCAGACCTTTGTAGCGCTGAATATCCGGCTTGGCGTCGCGTCCAAGCTCATCCAGTACCTTTTGCAGCTGCGCATCCGAATACACATACTGCATAAATTTGCCCTTTGTGACCTTATACAGCGGCGGCTGCGCAATGTACACATAGCCGTTTTCGATCAGCTTGGGCATGAAGCGATAGAAGAACGTAAGCATCAGTATGCGGATATGGCTGCCGTCCACGTCGGCATCCGTCATGCACACAATGCGGTGATAGCGCAGCTTGCTCTCGTCGAAATCGTTACCGAAGCCGCCACCAAAGGCGGTAATCATGGCCTTGATCTCGGCGTTGCCCAGCGCCTTGTCCATGCGCGTCTTTTCCACGTTCAGGATCTTGCCGCGCAGCGGCAGGATCGCCTGGAAATGGCGGTCGCGGCCGGATTTCGCGCTGCCGCCTGCGGAGTCGCCCTCCACCAGGAAGATCTCACACTTGCTGGGATCGCGCTCAGAGCAGTCCGCCAGCTTGCCGGGCAGCGCCGCAGATTCGAGCGCCGTCTTGCGGCGGGTCAGGTCGCGCGCCTTGCGCGCCGCTTCGCGCGCACGCGCCGCCGCCAGGCACTTGTCCAGCACCGCGCGCGCCGCTGCGGGATTCTCTTCAAAATAAGTCGCCAGCTTTTCGGAGACCAGGCCGTCTACCAGCGGGCGCACCTCGGAATTGCCCAGCTTCGTCTTGGTCTGCCCCTCAAACTGCGGCTCCACGAGCTTTACGGACACGATGGCCGCCAGACCCTCGCGCACATCGTCGCCGGAAAGGTTCTGATCGCTGGATTTGAGCATGCCCGCCCTGCGGCCATAATCGTTCACGACGCGCGTCAGCGCGTTTCTAAAGCCCGCCAGATGCGTGCCGCCCTCGGGCGTGTAAATATTGTTGCAGAAGGAGAACACGCTCTCATTGAAGCTGTCATTCCACTGCAGCGATACCTCCACCGTAGAGCCGTTCTTCACGCCCTCGATATAAATCGGCGGGTTGAACAGCGGCGTCTTATGCTTGTTCAGGTATTCCACGAAGGAAATGATGCCGCCCTCGTAGCAATACGACTGCGTGAGCGCCGGCTCCACGCGCTCGTCCGTCAGCGTGATGCGCACGCCCTTGTTCAAAAACGCCATTTCGCGGAAGCGCGTCTTGAGCGTATCGAATTCGAACTTGCCGGTTTCAAAAATGCCCGGCTCGGGCGTTTCGCCGGTCTTTACATCGGGCATAAAGCAGATGGTGGTGCCGGTGCGCTCGCCCGCATCGCCCACGACCTTCAGGTCGTAAAGGATATGGCCGCGCTCGTATTCCTGCTGATAGATCTTGCCGTTCTGATAGACCAGCACCTTCAGGTGGCTGGACAGCGCGTTCACCACGGAAGCGCCCACGCCATGCAGGCCGCCGGAGACCTTATATCCCCCGCCGCCGAACTTGCCGCCCGCGTGCAGCACCGTCAGGCATACCTCGACCGCGGGGCGGCCGACCTTGGGGTGAATGCCCACCGGAAAGCCTCGGCCATTGTCCTGCACGGTCACGGAGCCGTCCGCGCCCAGCGTCACCTCAATGTGGTCGCAGAAGCCCGCCAGCGCTTCGTCGATGGCGTTATCCACGATCTCATATACCAGATGATGAAGTCCGCGCTCATCCGTAGAGCCGATATACATGCCCGGGCGGCGGCGAACCGCTTCCAACCCTTCCAGAACCTGAATCTGACTTTCGTCGTAATGATTATCTCGCTGCATCAACTATACCCTCTTAAAAGGCGGCTTTGAAAGCGCCGGAATAAAAAATTTCTTACTTATATTATACCACCAAACTGCGCATCAATCCATACCCACGGCGTGTCTGCACAAACTTTAACCTTATTTTCCCGCATTTTATGGCCGTAAGCGCCCCGAAAGGGCGTAAAAATGCGCATGCGGCACTTGACAATTACCCTCTAGCGTGTCATAATAGCTATGCGTTTTTAATTTACGCAGCAGCCTGCTATGCGCCCGTAGCTCAGCCGGATAGAGCGTCCGCCTCCTAAGCGGAAGGCCGCGCGTTCGAATCGCGCCGGGCGCGCCACAGCCCCTCCTGAAAGTGTTCAGGAGGGGCTGTTTTAATATGCAAGCGAGATGTTTTGGGGCGTACAGAAGCCTCCCGCAACGGGCAGGAAGCTCAATCTATCGAAAAACCAGGAGAGCTCGAGAGGGCTTTGGCTCTCTCGAACCTCCAATCGTGCCCGGCGGCATGTACGGTGGGCACGGGACGATTTTTGCGGCGAAAAATCCCATTTCCCAGAGCAAAAATCGTTTCTTTGCAGTTTTCGCGCCCGGAAATCCGAAGGATTTTAGCAAAAACTGGTGAGGGTGGCAGTGGCGGGGGAGCTTCTTCCCCGTCCACCAGAAGCAGAAGCCTCCCGCGGCAACGGGAGGCTTCAAATTATTCCACCTTAGATGGGCATCGCGTTATTCTTTTCGTCGCGCACGGAGTTGTCCAGCTGCAGCTGGGACGCCTGGCGCGCCTTGAAGAACTTCTCGGCTACCTGCGGGAACAGCGCGTAGGAGAGCACATCCTCATCCTGCGTGTAATACTGACCCATTTCCTTGCGGAACTCGTCCAGGTGCTTTGCGCCATAATTCGGATCGTCGACCGGACGGCAGGTGATAACCTTGCGGCTGCCAATGACCTTCTTGCGCACTTCCTCATTCACGGGCGCCGGCAGCGTGCCGTATTCGCCCGCCATCAGGCCCTGAGACTCCTTCGGATTCATCTTGTAGCGCTCGCCGGTGATGACGTTCATGACGGCCTGCGTGCCGACGATCTGCGAGGTCGGGGTCACCAGCGGCGGATAGCCGAAGTCCTTGCGCACGCGCGGCACCTCTGCCAGCACCTCGTACAGCTTGTCGGACTTGCCCGCCTGCTTGAGCTGGTTAATTAGGTTGGACAGCATGCCGCCCGGCACCTGATACTTCAGCGTGTTGACGTCCACCTTCAGCACCTTGGGATCGAGGAAGCCCTCGGCCTTCAGCTTGTCAGCCACGCCGCGGAAATGCTCCGTGGCCTTGGTCAGCTGGTTCAGGTCGATGCCGGTGTCATATTCGGTGCCCGCCAGCGTGGCGATCAGCGATTCGGTCGCCGGCTGAGAGGTGCCGTTGCCCAGCGGGGACAGTGCGCAGTCTACGATGTCGCAGCCCGCCTCAATGGCCTTCAGGTTGACCATGTCGCCGGTGCCGGTGGTGTTGTGGGTATGCAGGTGCACCAGCGTTTCGGGCTTGAGCTCCTGCTTGAGCTTCTTGACCAGGGAATAGGCCTGGTAGGGCAGCAGCAGGTTCGCCATATCCTTAATGCAGATATTGTCCGCGCCCATGCCCTCCAGCTTCTTGGCCAGCTCCACAAAGTATTCCTCGGTGTGCACCGGGCTTACCGTGTAGGACATTGCCACTTCGCAGATGCCGCCGTACTTCTTGGTGGCCTTGATGGCAGTTTCCAGGTTGCGCGGGTCGTTCAGCGCGTCGAAGATGCGGATAACGTCGATGCCGTTCTTGATAGACAGGCGCACGAACTCGTCTACCACATCGTCGGCATAGTGGCGATAGCCCAGAATATTCTGGCCGCGGAAGAGCATCTGCAGCTTGGTATTGGGCAGCGCCGCGCGCAGCTTGCGCAGGCGCTCCCAGGGATCTTCGTTCAGGAAGCGCAGGCAGCTGTCAAAGGTCGCGCCGCCCCAGCATTCCAGAGAGTAGTAACCAGCCTTGTCGAGAATATCGCACGCCGGCAGCATGTCCTCAACGCGCATGCGCGTCGCGGCCTGAGACTGGTGCGCGTCGCGAAGGATGGTTTCGGTAATCATGACCTTGCCCATGATATATTCCTCCTTCAGTTCAAAGGGTAGAAATCAGATCAGGCGAACAGCGCAATGAACACGCCCGCCGCGATAGCAGAGCCGATAACGCCAGCCACGTTCGGGCCCATGGCGTTCATCAGCAGGAAGTTGCCGGGATCTTCCCTCTGGCCTTCCTTCTGGGAAACGCGCGCCGCCATAGGCACGGCGGAAACGCCTGCGGAGCCGATCAGCGGGTTGATCTTGCCGTGCGTCAGCACGTTCATCAGCTTGCCCAGCAGCACGCCGCCGGCAGTGCCGCAGCCAAAGGCGACAACGCCCAGCAACACGATCTTGATGGTGTTCCAGGTCAGGAAGCTCGGGCCCTGCGTGGTCGCGCCGACGGTCAGACCCAGGAAGATGGTAACGATATTGCACAGCTCGTTCTGCGCGGTCTTGTTCAGGCGCTCCACCACGCCGGACACGCGGAACAGGTTGCCCAGCATCAGCATGCCCACCAGCGAAGCGGCATCGGGCAGCAGCAGGGAAACGATGATGGTGACCAGGATCGGGAAGATCACCAGCTCCGTCTTGGAAACGGGGCGAAGCTGCGGCATGCGGATCAGGCGCTCCTTCTTCGTGGTCAGCGCGCGCATGATCGGGGGCTGAATGACCGGCACCAGCGCCATGTAGGAATACGCGGCCACCGCGATGGGGCCCAGCAGATGCGGGGCGAGCTTGGTGGTGACATAGATGGCCGTCGGGCCGTCCGCGCCGCCGATGATGCCGATGGAGCTGGCCTCAGCTGCTCTGAAGCCAAACGCCTTCGCGCCGATGAAGGTGATGAAGATGCCCAGCTGCGCGGCAGCGCCCAGCAGCAGGGATTTCGGGTTCGCGATCAGCGGGCCGAAGTCGGTCATCGCGCCGACGCCCATGAAGATGATCGGCGGGAAAATGCCCCACTTGACGCCGTGGTACAGGTAGTACAGCAGGCCGCCGTTGGCCGTCTGCAGGCTGTACTGCGCCATGCCTGCCGCCTCGTTGTAGCGCAGCAGGATGTCGCTGGATTCCTTGCCCAGATACTGGGCGGCGACCACCGCTTCTTCAAGGCTGTTGTAGAAGGTGAACGTCGGATGGGTGTAGCTGGTCAGGCCCGCCGCAGGCAGGTTCGCCAGCAGCATGCCGAACGCGATGGGCAGCAGCAGCAGCGGCTCAAAGCCCTTCACGATGGCCAGAAACAGCAGCAGGCACGCCACGGCGATCATCACATACTGCGTTACCTCGCCCTTGGCAAAGCCCGTGGAATTAACAATCTTCTTCAGGCCGTCGAGCACGTTGATTTCTGGATCGGTCGCCGCCTGCTGAAGCTCCTTGACCTTCTGATCGACCTGAGCCTGGTCAATGATCTCCTTTTCCATATACTGGCCCTGCAGCGCGGATTCCGCGTAGCCCCACACCGTGAAGACCATCAGCAGGATCAGCAGGCACGTCGCCGCGCGCCTGAGATTGACTTTCTTAAACATCGTACTTTTTCCTCCCCGCGGCTTGTCAGTTGAGGGAAACCAGCAGATCGCCGGTGTTGACGGTAGCACCCTTGGCAACGTTCACGGAAGCCACAACGCCGTCGCGGGGCGCCATGATCTCGTTTTCCATCTTCATGGCCTCGAGGATGACCAGGATATCGCCCTTCTTCACGTTCTGGCCGGCAGCGACGCGCACGTCGTTGATGGTGCCGGGCATGGGGCACTTGATCTCCTCAGCACCTGCAGGCGCGGCCACGGGCGCGGCCTTCGGAGCGGGCGCGGGCGCAGCGGCGGGTGCCGGAGCGGCGGCAGGAGCGGGGGCGGCTACGGGCGCCGGAGCGGGCGCAGCCACGGGGGCGGGAGCGGGAGCAGCCGCGAAAACGGGCGCGCCGCCGATCTCTTCAACTTCTACTTCATAGGCCACACCGTTAACGGTAATCGCAAACTTGCGCATGATTGTATCCTCCTAAAAATATATTGCTTCTATGTTCAATAATGCTCGTTTGCCGCTTCAGAAGCGGTACACCTGCTCGGCGCGCGCAGCGCTGTTCCATGCGGGCACGCGGCGCACCTTGCGAACCACCAGGCGCTTGCCGGACTGGTCAAAGGCGGCCAGCGCGGCGGAAATAACGGCGATCAGCTGGGGATCGGTGATCTCCTGAACAGATTCGACCACCGGCACAGCTGCCGGAGCGGGTGCAGCCTCAGTTACTGCTTTGGGTTCGGACTTTTTTTTTTGATCCCTGCGCTTGAAAATAGCGCCCATGGCCGAAATGCAAAGGATCAAAATCGTCAGGCCGACAAAAACGATCAGCATGCCGATGACGGCGACGATGCCGCCGTATCCGAGCGCATCCAAAATCTTCATTTGATGGTTTCCTCCTTACAGCGGCATGTTGCCGTGTTTCTTCGCGGGTCTGGATTCGCGCTTGCCGGAGAGCATCTCCAGCGCGGCTGCGACCATCTGACGGGTCAGCGCAGGCTCAATTACATCGTCGACATAGCCCTGCTCTGCGGCGTGCACGCCGTCGGCCACATCTTCTATGTACTTCTGCTCCAGCTCGGCGCGCTTCGTGATGGGATCGTCCGCAGTCTTGAGCTCATCCTCGCAGGAGAGCTGCACGGCGATCTTCGGCGTTACGGCGCTGACGCAGGCGCCCGGCCAGGCGTATACCACATCCGCAGCGGCGCGAGACGCCAGCGCGGCGTAGCCCATGCCCACGGCGTTGCCGGTGATCAGCGCAATGCGCGCGGTGGTCGCCTCGGCATAGGCAAACATCAGCTGCGCGCCAGCGCGCGCCAGCTCGCCCTGCGGCGCAGTGCTGACCTTCATGCCCATGGTATCCACGGCGGTAATCACCGGAATGGAGAAGCAGTCGCAGAACGCCACAAAGCGCGCGGCCTTCTTGCAGCCGTACACCGTCAGGCGTCCCTCATCCTTGCCGCTCTGATTGCCCACCAGGCCGACGGTCGTGCCGCCGATGCGCGCCAGCGCCGTCACCATGGAGGGTGCAAAGTCTGCGCCGAGCTCCAGCACGTCGGCGCCGTCCGCCACGCGGGTGAACAGGTCGCGCACATCGTCCAGGCTCTGAATGCCGTTCAGGTCGGCGAGCTCGCGGTTTACATCATCTGCGGAGAAATCCTCGGCGTCGGCCATATTGTTCGCCGGCAGCAGCGCGATCAGCTTGCGCGCCAGCGCGATGGCCTCTTCATCGGTCTCGGCGGTCAGCTGCGCCATGCCGGACTTCACGCTCGCCTGAGCGCCTGCCAGCGCGGTCAGATCGATCTCCTTGCCGGCCACGGCGGAGACCACCTTCGGGCCATTGACAAACAGCGCGCCGTTCTTGCTCATCACGGTCACGTCGCTCATGCCGGCGATGGCGGAGGCAATGCCGCCGCAGGGGCCGAGCACCAGCGCAATCTGCGGCACCACGCCGGAGATCGCGTTCGCCTTCGCGGCCATCGTGGCATAGGCGTTCATCGCGTCCACGCCCTCGTCCAGCCGCGCGCCCGCGGTATCCAGAATGGCGACGACCGGCGCGCCGGTCTTTTCAGCCATAT
>CAKUOX010000065.1 GCA_934670175.1 uncultured Clostridia bacterium
GCGTGAAACCGCGCGGCCGCGCGGGCAGGCGTCGATTACTAAGAATTGTCGGCGTCCCTCTTTGGGCGCCGCCGACCCGCAAAACTCTGGTTTTGCTAATTCTTGTCCCTCATGGAATTGTCGGCGTCCCCCTTTGGGTGCCGCCGACCCGCAAAACTCCGGTTTTGCTAATTCTTGTCCCTCATGGAATTGTCGGCGTCCCCCTTTGGGCGCCGCCGACCCGCAAAGCTCCGGCTTTGCTAATTCCTGTCTCTCATGGAATTGTCGACGTCCCCCGCTGAAGCCCGCCGACCCGCAAAGCTCTGGCTTTGCCGCTCCTTGCACTTCGAAAAAATCCATGGTGCAGGTCACGCTCCCTTCCGACGAAATGATGGCTCTGCCAGCATTATAGCCTGAATTCCCTATATCCGCAAGCAGGAGGTTTTAAATCCATGGCCTACCAGATCACCGCACCCACCTGGCACAACAGCGCCGAAAGGGGCGATTTTGCGAAAACGGTACTGATGCCCGGCGACCCGAAGCGCTCAAGGTGGATCGCCGAGACCTATTTTGAAAATGCGCATCTGGTGAACGACATCCGCGGCGTGCAGGGCTATACGGGGCTGTATCACGGAAAACCAGTTTCGGTAATGGCCAGCGGCATGGGCATTCCCGCCGTATCCATTTATGCGCGCGAGCTGTTTCAGGCCTACGATGTGGACAATATCATCCGCATCGGCACGGCGGGCGCCATCGACCCGTCGCTGGGCATGATGGACGTGGTGGCGGGCACCTCCGCCAGCACCGATTCGAACTTCGGCGCGCACTTCGGCTTTCCCTTTGTGCTGGCGCCGACGGCAAGCTTTGAATTGACGCTCAAGGCGCACAACGCCGCCCAGGCGCTGGGCTATCCGCTGCGCATCGGCCCGCTGTACTGCTCCGACACGCTCTATGATGACGACATTGACTACGACCCCATCATGAAAAAGATGCACGTTCTGGCGGCGGAAATGGAATCCGCCGGACTGTACCTGGAGGGCATGCGCACGGGCAAGAACGCGCTGTGCCTGTGTACGATCGTGGAAAACCCCTACACCGGCGAAGAGGCGAGCGCCCATGAAAGGGAATGCGCGCTGGATCGCATGGTGAAGATCGCGCTGGAAACGGCGATTATGGACGGCTGATCGCGGCTCGTCGAGCCGTTGTCATAGGTATTCAAGATTCAAGGAGGTTTGAAACAAAATGAAAAAACTGCTCAGCCTGGTTCTGGTACTGATGCTCACGCTGTCTGTGGCGGCGGCCGCATCCGCAGAAGCTCCCCTGAAGGTGGCCGTAGTGCTCTCCGGCGCGACCGGCGACCGCTCCTTCTATGATTCCGCCAATGAAGGCCTGCAGCACCTGGTGGCCGCGGGCAAGGTGGAGGGCACGCTGATCGAATGCAAGAACGACGCTTCCATGTTCACCACCAACCTGATCTCCGCCGCCGAGGACAACGACGTGGTCATCGCCGTTGGCTGGGAATTCTGGGATGCGCTGGCCGAGTATGCGCCGGAGCTGCCGGACACGAAGTTCATCTTCATCGATAACGGCCTGGACGGCGTGGGCGACAACCTGATGAGCATCACCTACGCGCAGAACGAGGGTTCCTACCTGGTGGGCTACATCGCGGGCAAACTGACGCAGACCGGCAAGATCGGCGCAGTTGGCGGCGAGGACAGCGAAACCATCAACGACTTCATCGTCGGCTATGAGGCGGGTGCGAAGCGCGCCAATGAAAGCGTCGATGTGCAGGTTCAGTATGCCGGCACCTATGATGACCCCGCCAAGGGCAAGGAGCTGGCGCTGGCGCTGAACGACGCGGGCTGCGACATCGTGTTCCAGGTGGCCAGCCGCACGGGCGAGGGCGTGTTCGAAGCTGCGGCCGAAAAGGGCTTCTATGCCATCGGCGTGGACTCCGACCAGAAATACATCAACCCCGACGTCATCATCTGCTCCATGATCAAGCAGGTCGGCCTGTCCATCGAAACCGCGATCAATAACCTGATCGACAACGGCGAATGGATGGGCGGCCAGATCTGGGTGGCCGATATGTCTACCGGTCTGGTCGACGTGGGCTACGGCGAGGACGGCATGACCCAGCAGGTCTCCGACGAGCTGAAGGCCGAGGTCGAGGACATCAAGGCGCAGATCATTTCCGGTGAGATCGAGGTTCCCACCGCGTTCTAAGCCATCGCTTCCGGGAGCCGCTACTAAAGCGGCTCCCTCAGTCCATCGAAAAAACTGGGAGAGCTCGAGCCTCTCCACCTGCTCTTGCGGAAATGCCAGAGCTGCCTGAAAAACGGCTTCAGCCTGTTCTGGTCTTTCCGGAAAAGCAGGATCGTTTCATGAATCATACGAGAGGGGGCGTTCGGCCATGGCAAATGTCGAGCCCATTGTCAGCCTTCGGCACATAAGCATGCAGTTCCCAGGCGTGCTGGCCAACGACGATGTTTCGCTGGACATTCGACCGGGCGAGGTATTCGCGCTGGTTGGCGAAAACGGCGCGGGCAAATCCACGCTGATGAACATACTCTACGGGCTCAAGGAGCCGACCAGTGGAGAAATCTATGTCAAGGGCAGGCGCGCCGAAAAGCAGACGCCCTCAAAGGCCATCGCCATGGGCGTAGGCATGGTGCACCAGCACTTCAAGCTGGTGCCCTCGTTCACGGTAGCGGAAAACATCGCGCTGTGCTGCGAGCCCACGAAGGGCATGGGGCTGTATGATTTCGCGGCGGCGGAAAACACGGTGCGCGCGCTTTCGCACGATTTCGGGCTTGAGATCGACCCAAGGGCGCAGGTGCGCACGCTGAGCGTCGGCCTGCAGCAGCGCGTGGAAATTCTGAAGACGCTGCACCGCGGCGCGGACGTGCTGATCCTGGACGAACCGACGGCGGTGCTGACCCCACAGGAAACGGATGAACTATTTCGCGTGATCCGCGGCATCGTGCGCGACAAGGGCATGACCGTGATTATCATCACGCATAAGCTGTACGAGGTCATGGCCATTTCCGACCGCGTGGGCGTAATGCGCGCAGGACGGCTGGTGGGCGTGCACAACACGGCGGACGTGAACGAGCGCATGCTGGCGAGCATGATGGTCGGCCGCGAAATGCTGTTTGCGCAGCTGGAGCGCAGCGGCGAGACCGGCGTGGAAAAGATCTGCGTCGAAAACCTGCAGGTGCTCTCCGACCGCATGCTCGAGGCCGTGCGCGGCGTATCGCTATCGGTGCACGCGGGCGAGATCCTGGGCGTGGCGGCCATCGAGGGCAACGGCCAAAGCGAGCTGGTGGAGGCCATTACGGGCATGCGTCCTGTGCGCGGCGGCAGCGTGCGCGTCAACGGGCAGGATGTAACCGGCCGCACGCCGGGCGAGATCCGCGCGCTGGGGCTGGCGCATGTGCCGGAGGATCGGCTGTCCACGGGCGTATCCCCCACGGCAAGCATCGCCGACAACCTGCTGGCGGGCAAGCAGCGCACGCCTGAATTCTCCGTCGGCAGACTTCATTTAAAGCGCCGCGCCATACGCGATTATGCCCGACGGCTGTTTTCGGCGTTTGACATTCGCGGCGCGGGCGTGGACACGGCGGCAGGCTCGCTTTCCGGCGGCAACATGCAAAAGGTGGTCATCGCGCGTGAATTTTCACTGGGCGCGGCCGTGCTGGTCATCGCGCAGCCGACGCGCGGCGTGGACATCGGCGCGATCGAGTTCATCCACAAATCCATCATCGAAAAGCGCAACGCGGGCTGCGCCATACTGCTGGTCAGTGCCGATCTGGACGAGGTATTCCGCCTGTCCGACCGGATCGTCACGCTGTTTGAGGGCAAGGTGACCGGCTGCTTCAACGCGGGCGAAATCCAAAAGGAAGAAATTGGCTACTACATGACCGGCGGCCGCGCGGCAGACGGGGAGGCGAAGGCATGAAAAGGGAATTGAAGGCGCTCTTCTCATTTAAACGCGGCGGCAGGATCAACGGCGGCTACCTGCTTTCGCTCACGGTAAGCATCGTTCTGGCGCTGCTGGTGGGCGCGGGCATCATGCTCGCCTCCGGCCACGATCCGTTTCAGGGCTACGCGGCGCTGCTCACCGGCGCGCTCAGCGGCAAGCGCGCCATTGGCGACACGCTGGCCAAGTCCGCCACGCTGTGCCTGCTGGGTCTGGCGACGGCAGTGGCGGCGCAGGGCGGCATATTCAACTGCGGCGGCGAGGGGCAGCTGTACTTCGGCGCCATCGCCTCGGCGCTGGCGGGCGCGTATCTTTCCGGACTTTCGCCGATCATCGGCATTCCGCTGTGCCTGCTCATCGCCATGCTGGCGGGCGCGCTCTGGGCGTATATCCCGGGGCTGCTGAAGGTCAAGCTGAAGGTCAACGAGGTCATTACCACGATCATGCTCAATTCGGTCGCCACATTTTTCTGTGCGTACCTAGGCAACGGCCCGCTGAAAACGGCGGAGCGCGGCATTGCTTCCGGCACTGCGAAGATCGATGCGGCCTTCGCGTTTTCCAAGGTTATCAAACTGTCCAACCTCACCAGCTCGATCTTCATTTCCGCCTTCACGGCGCTGCTGATCTGGTATCTGATGAAGCGCACGACCATCGGCTATGAAATGAAGCTGACCGGCGAAAACGAGCGCTTCGCGGGCTACACGGGCATCAATTCCGGACAGCTGGCGCTGCTGGGCATGCTGCTCTCCGGTGCGATCTGCGGCATGGTGGGCATGTTCGAGGTCTTCGGCATCCACAAGCGCTACACCGACTCCGTGTCCAACGGCTTTTTCTGGGACGGCATGCTGGTAGCGATGATCATGCGCTATCAGCCGATGGGCATCATCCTGATGAGCTTCTTCTTCGGCATACTGAAGATCGGCGGCACAGGCATGGAAAAGGTGGGCATTCCCAGCGAAACGATCACGATCGTGCAATCGGTCATTATATTCTTCATGGCGGCGGAGGGCGGCATCTCCGCATCCTTGAAGGCGCGCAGGGTGCAGCGCGCGGCTCGGCTGCGCGCGGGCGCGGCGAAGGGAGGCTGCGATCATGTCTGATTTCCTGAGCATATTCTCCATTGGCCTGTTTCAAAACACGCTGCGCACGGCCACGCCGGTGGTGCTGGCGGCGCTGGGCATACTGATGACGGATCATGTAGGCATCATGAACATCGGCATGGACGGCATGATGCTGTGCGGCGCGTTTTTCGCAGTGCTGGGCAGCGTCTTCCTGGGCGGCTGGCTGGGCGGCCTGGCGCTGGCGCTGCTGATCGGGCTGGTGCTGGGCGCGTTCTTTGGCCTGTTCGTGGTGAAATTCAAGTCCGATGAATACATCATCGGCGTGGCGCTGAATATCTTCGCGGGCGGGCTCACGGTGTTCCTGCTACGCACGATCTTCGGCGTGGCCGGCGCGTTTTCCGGAAACGACGCCATGCCGATCTACGCCCTGCCGAAGATCCACATTCCGCTGATCGCGGATATTCCGGTGCTGGGCGACCTGCTCAGCGGTAATACGCTGCTGGTGTATGTCAGCTGGCTGCTGGTGGCGCTGAGCTATGTGCTGATCTACAAGACGCCGCTGGGCTTCTGGATGCGCGCAGCGGGCGAACATCCGGAATCGCTCCGCGCGGCGGGCAAAAGCCCTGAAGGGATGAAATACCTGGCGTCCATACTCTGCGGGCTGTTTTCCGGCCTGGCGGGCGCGCACCTGTCGCTGGGGTATCTGACGATGTTCACGGAAAACATGTCCGCCTCGCGCGGCTTCATCGCCGTGGCGTGCGTGATATTTGGCCGTTCGAACCCGCCGAAGGTGTTCCTGGCGGCGCTGCTGTTCGGCTTCATCGACGCGCTGGGTATGCGCGTACAGTCGTTCAACGTCTCCTCAAACCTGACCTCGCTGGCGCCTTATCTGGTCACGGTGATCATGATGGTCTGGGTCGTCTGGCGCAGCGAACGCAGAAAGCGCCGTTTGGCGCAGCTGACGGACATGCGCTGACGGAGCCAGCCATGCCCGCACATTTACCGCCGCTCACGGCTTGATTCCTGAGCGCCAGAATGCTATAATGGTCTGGATAGACCGGACACGCCAAATAATCGGAGGAACATACAAATGCGAGCCGCAGGAAGTGCAGAGATACGCAGCGCAGCCATCCTCAGCCGTGAGGAAGTGCTCAGATCGGGGCGCGCCTACTGGGCGCTGCGCCGCAGTCAGGATATATTCTTCTCTGCGCTGGCGCTGATCGTGCTGCTGCCGCTGATGCTGATCGTGGCGCTGATCATCGTGATCGACAGTCCCGGCGCAGGCCCGATCTTCACGCAGACGCGCGTCGGACGCGACGGGCGCGAATTCAAACTCTTCAAATTCCGAACGATGGTGCCCAACGCCGAGCAAAAGCTGAAGGAGCTGCTGAAGTTTAACGAAATGTCCGGTCCCGCGTTCAAAATGAAAAACGACCCGCGCATCACGCGCGCGGGCAAATTCCTGCGCCGCTCCGGCATAGACGAGCTGCCGCAGCTGGTGAACATCCTCAAGGGCGACATGAGCATCGTGGGGCCCCGCCCGCCGCTGCCGCGCGAGGTGAAGAAATACAACGAATACCAGCGCCAGCGCCTCTACGTCACGCCCGGGCTCACCTGCTACTGGCAGATCCAGCCCAACCGCAACGATCTGACCTTTGCGGATTGGGTCGATCTGGACATTCGCTACATACGCGAGCGCAGCTTTTTTGTGGACTGGAAGATCATTTTCAAGACATTCATGGTGGCCGTGACATTACAGGGACGCTGATTTCGGAGGAGAGCATGGCATACGATCGGGATGACAACCGCGAGCTGCGACAGCTGCAGCTGGTGGAGCTGGACATCATGGCGCTGTTTAAGCGCATATGTGAAAAGCATCAGCTGCGCTATTTCATGGTGGGCGGCACGATGCTGGGTGCGATCCGCCACAAGGGCTTCATCCCCTGGGACGATGATATGGACGTGGGCATGCCGCGTCCGGACTATGAAAAATTCATCCAGCTTGCGCCCGCAGAGCTGCCCGAGGGCTACGATTTTCTGAATTACAAGCTGCATCCCAGCTACAACCGCTATTTCAGCCGCCTGGTAGATACCCGCGTTTCGGTATACAACGCTTCGAACAGCCGCACGATCGTAGAGCACGCATGGCTGGACATCTTTCCGCTGGACGGCATGCCCTCCGGAAGGCTGCGGCAGAAGGTGCATTTCTGGCGCGTGACGGCGCGGCGCTTCCTGTACCGCGCATCCTGCTTCAGCGAGCTGGCGAACCTGAACCGCCCCGGGCGGCCGCTGTACCTGCGGATTATCATCAAATTTCTGGCAGTCACGCACCTTGGCGAGGGACTGGATACCCATAGAATGATGCGCGCCATGGAAAAGCAGCTGCTGAAATACGACTACGACGCCTCCGACTACTATGTCAGCATGGTGGGCGCGTACATGCAGCGCGAGATCGTGGATAAAAAGCTGCTGGGCGCGCTGCCCGAGTATCCGTTTGAAACGCTGATGCTGCGCGGCGCGGCGGATTACGACGGCTTTCTGCGCCACTTTTACGGCGATTACATGACGCCGCCCAGCGACGCCGACAAGGACAAGCACAATATCGAAAAGATCGAATACAGCGATGGATTTTCGACGCGCTCCCCTGAATGAGGCCCGCCGAAGGCGCGAAGCTTCTGCCTTTGCCAATTCCTGTACTCCAATAAAGCTCGGGAGCAGTGCGACCATGCGCACTGCTCCCTCTGATTACCGGCGCCCCTCGAGGAAATGCGTCGGCCATTATTGAAGCACGTCCTGCACCGTCAGGCAGCCGCCGTCCACACAGAAGCGCAGTTCTACGCCGGCGAAGGGAAAACCGTATATGCGCCCGGGGTCTCTCTGGTAAGCGGGACGCGGATCCTGGCTGAGCACCTCGATGAGCGCCGCGCGCTTTTCCTGCGGTATGCGCGTCAGGAGCGCCTCCGGAAATACCACCTCCAGCGTGTGGCACGCCGCAGGGCCGCTGAAGCCCTCAGCCGCGTCCGGATGCAGGTCGGAGCCGGGAATGTAGGGCTTGATATCCAGTATCGGCGTGCCATCCATAAGGTCTGCGCCGGAAATGTGCAGCACCGTGCCGAGCCCGGGCAGCTTTTCCACACCATCCAGCTTCACCGAGGACAGCCCCACGGGATTTGGCCGGAAGGGCGAACGCGTAGCGAACACGCCCATGCGCACGTTGCCGCCCAGCCGCGGCGGGCGCACCGTGGGCGACCAGCCTGCGCCCACATTTTCGGAAAACACCCAGATCAGCCAGAGATGCGAAAACTGCTCAATGCCGCGCAGCGCGTTTTCATCGCGATACGCCGGCTCAAACACCAGCGTGGCCATCAGGCCGGCCGCCAGGCCGCTCTGGCGCGGAATGCCGAATTTGGTTGGAAAATCGCTTCTGACCCGCGCGATCACGTTCATCTGTATGGATTCCGCCAAGGCGATACCCCCCTGTCCGTTCAAAATTGCCATTCCTCTTTTGCATGGGCTGGCAGCCCGCAGAGGCTCGATTTTGCCGAGCCACGTTCATTAAAAATGGCATGCCCCATTTCGCATGCCATTTTTGATATACCCTTTGCCGCCCTTCTACTTGAACAGCACGAAATACAGCACCAGCGCAGCCACGGCGCACACGCAGACGATAATGCCCACGATCATGCCCGACAGGGCGTACTCATCGCCGAACTGCGCGTTTTGCACGATCTCACTGCGGGCGATGCCGGTCATCGTGAGCCCGATGGCAGCGCATACCAGCGCCACGATGCCGCTGATCGCACCTACCGTGGACGAGAGAAACACGCCGCAAATACACAGCGCGGCGAACACCGTGAGCGCAAAGGAAATCAGCGACAGCGTAAAGCCCGCCAGCGCGAGATAATTCATTTTCGAGTGCATATTTTTCCCCTGCCTCCTGTTCCGCTGAATATTTAACTTCTATAATATACTATAAACCGCGGCGCACGTCTTGTCCAGCAAAATCGTGTGAAATGTGCCGCTAATTTTTCGGTCAATCCGCATCCGCGTCGCCGGAGATGGAGATTTCCTCGCCGCCGAGCAGCAGACACAGCCGAATATCAGCCACAGGCAGTCCGGTGATGCGCTCCAGCGCCAGCGCATAGAGCCGCAGCTGGCTGCGGTAGCGCGCCGTGAGCGCCTCTGCGTCGGTATTCCGGTCGGTCTTGTAATCCAGCAGCACCCATTTGCCGTTTTCCACAAAGCAGCAGTCTATTGCGCCCTGCACCAGAATCTCGCGCTCGGCCTGCGCGCCCTGTTCCTCCGGCAGCAGCGCTTCGGACATGCGCATCATCACGTTGAACGGCCATTCGCGCCGGACGGTATCCGCCGCCAGCAGCCGCCTGCCCGTATCGCCGCAGCAGAAGCGCGCGATGGCGGCGGGCGAAACGGCGGCGCGCTGCGCCTCCTCCATGCGTCCTCCGGCAGCAAATGCGTCAAGCTGATCGGCGATCGCGCGCGTGCAATCGCGCACGCCCAGCGCCCGCAGCGGTGCAAGCTCCAGCAGCTGCATCGCCCGATGGTAGGCCGTGCCGCGCTCCGTACCGGTCATGCGCGCGGGCGTCTCCGCCATAAACGACGGGCGTTCGATCATTTCCTCGGCTGCTTCCGGCCCCTGCAGCTCGCGCAGCAGACCGGTCACGGTGAGCTTCAGCGGCTCGCGCGCGGCCTCTGCGTCCGGATAGCGCCACGCCAGGGCGCGCAGCAGCGCATCGTCCTCGGCGGCGGGCGGCGTATCCAGCAGGTCATCGGCCTCCGCGTCATCCCTGCTGAGGTTCAGATAATCCGCCGCGCGATGCACCTCCACGCTGCACAGTCCCTCGGGCGCATTTTCAAGCGCGGGCATAATCACGTCCAGGTAGCTGGTCGCCGCGCCGGGCGTTTCCAGCATGGCGCGCCAGCGCAGCTGCGCCTTTTCGTATTCGCGAATACTGCCCACCAGCTCCAGCCTGTCGCGCGCACGGGTCAGCAGCACATAGAGCACGCGCAGCTCCTCGGCGCTTTCCTCGCGGTGAACGCGCTCGGCGATCGCCAGCTGCGGCAGCGTTTTGCGCCGTGAGCGCAGCGTCGGGTCGCAATACAGGCAGCCCAGCCCCAGCTCGCGGTGCGCCGTCAGCGGCGCTGTCATGCTGCGCACATTGTAGCGGCGGCTGAGCATCGCGCCGAATACCACCGGAAATTCCAGTCCCTTGCTCTTGTGCGCGGTCATCAGGCGCACGGCGTCCTCGCTGTCCGCCAGCGCGGGCGCATCGTCGCCGTCGCCGCGGGCGCGCAGCTTCTCGCAGTGCTTCAGGAAGCGGGTCAGCGCGCCGGAAACATTCTGGTCGAAGCGATCCGCGTTCAGGCACAGCTGGTCAAGGTTGCCCTGCCGCTGTGCGCCGCCGGGCAGCGCGCCCGCGCAGTCGTACAGCCCGCTCTCGTTCACCACGCGGCGGCAAAGCTGCCCCAGGCCGAGGCTCATCGACAGCAGATACCACGCATCAAGCTGCTCAAAGAAGGCGCGCAGCCGTCCGGCAAGCTCGCCCTCACCCGCAGCGCGCGCCATGCAGGCGTCTACAAACGGCGTATCGGGGCAGGCAATGCGTATCTGCGCCAGCTCCTCCGCGGTGAAATTCTGCATCGGCGAACGGAGCGCACCGATCAGCTCCACGTCGCTGCGGCGGTTGACCGTGAGCCTGAGCAGCGAAAGCGCCAGCGTAATCTCCACGCTGTCAAAATACCCCTCCGTGCCCTCGGCGAAGGCGGGAATGCCCGCCTGCGTGAGCACCGCCGCCATGCGCCCGAGCACGCCGCGCCGCGTGCGGGTGAGCACGGCAAAGTCGCGATAGCGCAGCGTGGGTTCCGCCTCCATCAGCGCGCGTATGCGCGCGGCGATCAGCGCAGCCTCGCGCTCGCACGCCTTCATTTCGGCGGCCTCCTCGTCGGTCTCCGCGTCCGGCGCTTCGATCAGATGTATCAGCACTTCGCCGCCGGTCAGCGCCTGATTGCCATGGTTGAGCTGGGCGCGCGCATCGTACTCGATCTCGCTGTCCCCGCCGCACATCGCGCGCCTGAACACATGATTGACGAAATTCAATATGCCCGGCCGCGAACGAAAATTCATCGTCAGCGGCAGCAGCATGCCGCCATCGCCCGCAGCGTAGCGGGCGTATTTATCCAAAAACAGCGACGGCTCGGCCTGGCGAAAGCGATAGATGGATTGCTTCACATCGCCCACCATAAAGCGGTTGTCCGCGCGCGCGAGCTGCGACACCAGCGCCTCCTGCACATCCGAGGTGTCCTGATATTCATCCACGAATACAAAATCGTACTGCGCGCGCATTTCCTGCGCCACGGCCTCATTGCGCAGCGCCTCCAGCGTGCGATGCTCCAAGTCGGTATAGCTCAGCGCCGCCAGCTCCGCCTTGCGCGCCGCACACTTTTCGCGCGCCGCCAGCGCGATCTGCGCCAGCCGCCTCAGCTGCGGGCGCAGCGCCTCGACATCCCGCAGGGCGACGGCGATGTCCACATCCCGCAGCACCGCCTTCTCCAGCGCGCCCTTCGCGTCTCCGCGCAGCTTTTTCACCTCGTCGCCCATCGCCATGCCGCGCACGCGCGCGGGCGTAGCCTGCTTAAAACTCAAAATGGCGCTGCGCAGCGCCTCGAGATCCTGTATCGCCGTCATGGTCTCCAGCGCGTCCACATCCTGCAAAAGCGCGGCGACGCAGTTATCCGGCGCGTCCGGACAGTCCACCGCCTGCCGCGTGAGCAGCAGCGCGCGCTCGATACAGCGGTGTGCGCCGCGGCGCAGTTCATCCAGCCAGCGCGCGGGCAGATCGTCGCTATCCAGCACCGCATCGAGCCACGCCTGCGGATCGGGGCGCTCGTCCAGCACCTCGAGCAGCGCCTGCGCCATTGTCGCCACGCCTTTTGGGCCGCGCCCGTAATCCAGCTCCAGCAGCGCCGCATCTGAAGCCTGATACGCCTCCTCCAGCGCTTCGGCCAGCGCCTCGTCCATCAGCCTGTGCGTCTCCGCGCCGTCCAGCACACGAAACGCCGGATCCACGCCCGCCGCCTCGAAGTGGGCGCGCAGAAATTCCGCGCAGAAGCCGTGCAGCGTAGAAATCGACGCGCGCTCCAGCAGCAGCTGGCTGCGGCGGCAACGATCGTCTCCCTCGGCGGCGCGCCTGCCAAGCTCGCGCGCGAGCTTGGCGCGCATGTCCGCCGCCGCCGCGCGCGTGAAGGTCACGATCAGCAGCCGGTCAATCTCCGTTTCGCCGCCGGTGATCAGCGCCAGCACGCGCGCCACCAGCACCGTGGTCTTTCCCGAGCCCGCCGCCGCGCTGAGCAGGATGTTATTCCCCCGCGCCTCAATGGCCAACCGTTGCTCCTGCGTCCAGTCCATGCTCCGCCCGCCCTTTTCTCAGATCATTATATATGTTCATAGTAGCACAAGCCCGCAGCTTTTTCAAGACTGCGGGCTTCAGGATGTTGACAAAGTCAACAGACTGCCAGACGCTGAAAAACCCTGCAAGACAAGGAAACGCGGGCTGCAAATG
>CAKUOX010000066.1 GCA_934670175.1 uncultured Clostridia bacterium
GCTTCCGCGCCGCCGACCTGCGCCAGCGCCATCGTGATCGCCGCCGTCAGCGTCGTCTTGCCGTGGTCTACGTGGCCAATCGTGCCGATGTTTACATGAGGCTTCGTGCGCTCAAATTTTGCCTTTGCCATTGAAGCATCCTCCTAAAATTCCGTTTGTCAGTATTTGTTATTTCTGCCCAGAATCTTGTCCGCGATATTGGCGGGCACTTCTTCATAATGGGCAAATTGCATGGTGTAGGTGCCGCGCCCCTGCGTCTTGCTGCGCAGGTCGGTGGCATAGCCGAACATTTCGCTCAGCGGCACAATGCCGTCGATGGTATGCAGGCCGGCGTGCATGTCCATACCGGTCACGCGGCCGCGGCGCGAGGACACATCGCCCATCACGTCGCCCAGGTATTCCTCGGGCACCACGATCTCGACCTTCATCATCGGCTCGAGCAGCGCGCAGTCCGCCTTCTGGAGCGCTTCCTTGAGCGCCATGGAGCCGGCGATCTTGAACGCCATCTCGCTGGAGTCGACATCATGGTAGGAGCCGTCGATCAGATCGACGCCGAAGTCAACGACCTCATGACCGCCGATAACGCCGCTCATCGCAGCCTCGCGAATGCCCTCGTCGATGGGCGCGATGAATTCCTTGGGAATCACGCCGCCCACGATCTTGTTGTTGAATTCGTAACCGGCGCCGGGCTCGCGCGGGTAGATCTCGATCACGCAGTGACCATACTGGCCATGGCCACCCGTCTGGCGCACATAGCGCGCCTCGGCCTTCGCGCGGCGGCGAATGCATTCCTTATAGGCGACCTGCGGCTTGCCGACCGTGGCCTCCACGCGGAATTCACGCAGCAGGCGATCTACGATGATCTCCAGATGCAGCTCGCCCATGCCGGCGATGATCGTCTGACCCGTGGTCTCGTCGGTGTAGGTCTTAAAGGTGGGATCCTCTTCCGCCAGGCGCACCAGCGCCAGTCCCATCTTTTCCGCGCCCGCCTTGGTCTTGGGCTCAATGGCCACGCGGATAACGGGATCCGGAAACTCCATGCGCTCCAGCACGATGGGCGCGCCCTCGGCACAGATGGTATCGCCTGTGGTGGTATCCTTGAAACCAACGGCAGCGGCAATGTCGCCCGCGCGGATCTCGTCGATCTCCTCGCGATGATTCGCGTGCATGCGCAGGATACGCGCAATGCGCTCGCGCTTGCCCTTGGTAGAATTATAAACGTAGCTGCCGTTTTTCAGCGTGCCCGAATATACGCGGAAAAAGGCGAGCTTGCCGACATAGGGATCGGCCATGATCTTGAACACCAGCGCAGAGAAAGGTTCGTTGTCGTCAGCGCGGCGCTCAATCTCCTCGTCGGCGTTCTTCTTGCCGCCGCGCGTGCCCTTGACAGGCGGGATGTCCAGCGGTGAGGGCAGATACGCCACGATGGCGTCGAGCAGCGGCTGAACGCCCTTGTTGCGATAAGAGCTGCCGCAGAGCACGGGCGTGACCGTACCGGCGATGGTGGCCTTGCGAAGACCCGCGACGATCTCTTCATCCGTCAGCTCTTCGCCGTCCAGGAATTTCATCATCAGCTCATCGTCGGCCTCGGCGGCGGCTTCCACCATCTTGGCGCGGTATTCCTTCGCCTGATCTACCAGATCATCGGGAATATCCGTTTCATCCATCGTGGTGCCCAGCTCGTCGACATAGATCTCGGCCTTCATCTTCAGCAGGTCTACCAGTCCCTTGAAGCTGCCTTCGCTGCCCACGGGGATCTGGATCGGCACCGCGTTCGCATTCAGGCGCTCGCGCATCATGCTTACCACGCGGAAGAAATCCGCGCCGGTGATGTCCATCTTATTGACATAGGCAATGCGGGGCACATGATACTTCGTGGCCTGACGCCACACGGTTTCAGACTGGGGCTCCACGCCTCCCTTGGCACAGAATACGGACACGGCGCCATCCAGCACACGCAGCGAGCGCTCCACCTCCACGGTGAAGTCCACATGGCCGGGCGTGTCGATCAGGTTGATCTGATAGCCGTGCCATTCGCAGGTGGTGGCAGCGGAGGTAATGGTGATACCGCGCTCCTGTTCCTGCTCCATCCAGTCCATCGTCGCCATACCTTCGTGCACCTCGCCGATGCGGTGGGTACGGCCGGTATAGTAAAGAATGCGTTCGGACGTCGTGGTTTTGCCGGCATCAATATGAGCCATGATACCGATATTGCGCACATGATCGAGTGTATGAGTTCTCGGCACTGTTTATATCCTCTTTCTTTCTGATCGGGAGGCGGGCGTACCCGCCAATTCGGATCGCCTTTTCGATTAAAATCTTAACACGACCCCCATAGCAACCTTCAGCACGCCTGAAGCGTGCTGAAGTGAAAGCTATGAACTTTATGGTAATTACCAGCGATAATGCGCAAACGCCTTGTTGGCCTCGGCCTGCTTGTGCATATCCTCGCGGCGCTTCACGGCGTTACCGGCGTTGTTCGCGGCATCCAGGATCTCGCCGGCAAGACGGTCGGCCATGTTGCGCTCACTGCGCTTGCGGGCAAACATAACCAGCCAGCGGAGTGCCAGCGTCTGACGACGCTCGGGGCGAACCTCCAGAGGCACCTGATAGGTCGCGCCGCCAACGCGGCGAGCCTTGCACTCCAGAGAAGGCATGATGTTGGCCATCGCCTGGTTGAACACTTCGAGAGCTTCCTTGCCGGTCTTGTTGGCAACAGTCTCGAAGGCATCGTAGCAAACGGCCTGCGCGACGCCGCGCTTGCCGTCATACATCACCTGGTTGATGAGCTTGGTGACGACGACAGAATTATATACAGGATCCGGAAGCACTTCGCGCTTCGGAATAAATCCACGTCTGGGCATTGTAGTCCCTCCTGTTTAAAATTGTACGGTTAAAGTGAACGAGAAACAGGCGATGGCGCGTGCGGCCGTTGGCGCGACCGCTGTGCCCGTTCTTCATGCGACCCGGCAGACATATTCCCACGTTCCAAATGGCACATGTCCGCAAACCCGCGCACAAACAACGTTTCCGCCGGGGAAAGCCTGTGGCTTTCGCTTACTTCTTCGGACGCTTTGCGCCGTAGAGGGAGCGGCCCTGCATGCGCTTGGCTACGCCAGCTGCATCGAGCGCGCCGCGGATGATGTGGTAACGCACGCCAGGCAGATCACGCACCTTGCCGCCACGGATCAGCACAACCGAGTGCTCCTGCAGGTTGTGGCCGATACCCGGGATGTAGCAGGTACCTTCGATCTGGTTCGTCAGACGAACACGGGCAATTTTACGCAATGCGGAATTCGGCTTCTTCGGGGTCTGCGTCTTAACAGACAGGCAGACGCCGCGCTTCTGCGGACAGGACTGCAGAATCGGGGAATTCGACTTGCTGGTTACCTTTTCTCTACCCTTGCGGATCAACTGATTGATCGTCGGCATTGAAGAAAAGCACCTCCTGAACTAATTTCAAAATTACTGGAATTCTATACGCACTTCCGCAACCCTGGAAGAGGATAGCATTTGATACGGGCGACGCCCTACTTGCGGATGCCCGCCGCCGCAGTCCTGACCTCCACGCCGCAGGCCTGACCGAGCTCCTTCATGCTGGGAACCTCGACCATGCGCACGCCTGCCTTATTGCAGGCCTCGCGCACCTGACGTACGATGAACAGATCCGCGTCCGCGCCGATATAGGCCTCGGCAATTTCGCCGGCCTCGATCGCGCGCAGCAGACGGCGCGTGCCCACGACCTTCTGAGCATTTTTCAGCTTCTCAAGCATAGCGCACACGCTCCTTTCAGACATACCCGAACCATCAAATCATACCATTCATTCCACGGCTTGTCAAGTAATTGCAGCGCCCTATCAAGTCATTTGCACAAATTTTAACCAAAATGTCTGTGTTTTATGCCGTCACCCGCGCGCAATTTCCGTCGCAAAAAAATATTTTTCCAAATATCTGACATTCCGCTCCCCCCCGTGCGTCTTTATATATAGAAACACATGAGGGGGAGGATGATTCCATATGAAGCGCATATTTGCTCTGATACTGCTGCTGGCGCTGCTGATACCATCCGCCGCGCTGGCGTCATCCAGTTACCGCTACTACAAGCCGCCCATTGCCGTGTATGTCAAGGCCGACCGCGCGGCCGTATACAAGCAGCCGAATACCGCCGCGCCGGTGCTCGGGCGTCCAAAGCGCGGCGAGCGCTTCGTGTGCTTCGCACAGGGCGACGGCTGGGCGATGCTGGTCAACAGCAAGGGCAAGATCGGCTATTGCCGGAAATCGCTGCTGAGCAAGAAGCCGGTCGGCGAGCGCGTATGGGTGGATTACGCTATGGCGTGCGCCGTCGAGCTGGACGGCGGCGGAACGAAGACCATTTCGCTCGGCCAGGAATACGAGCTGGTCGGCACGAAGGGCAGGCGCAGCCATATTCGGAATTCAAAGGGCGAGACCGGCTGGTGCGACAGCGACATGCTCAGCAAAACGGATCCGAACCGTCTGAATGAAACGCTGTATGTGCAGTGCTCGGGCGCAAAGCTCTTTTCGCAGACCGTGACCACTGCCAGCGCGCGCACGCTGAAGCGTGGGCAGGCCGTGACCGCCGTGGCGCGAAAGGGCGACTGGTACCGCGTGAAGGCAGGCGGCCGCTATGGCTATATGCACGCGCTGACGCTGGACGGCGAAAAAGCGCCCGACGATGGCCGAACGCTCTACTGGAAATATGACAATGAGCCGCTGTACATGAACGGCAAGATCGTGTGCCGCCCCATGAAGGGCGAGGCGCTGAAGCTGAAGGGCGTTACCCAAAATGGCAGGAGCCTGACGGTCGAAACGCTCGACGGCATCACCGGCCGCCGCAGCTACGGCTTTTTTGAATACTGATTTTTACGTCAGCTGATTCCAAACACAAATGATACGCACGGACGGGGATCCCGAGAGATCTCCGTCCGCGCGTTCGTTATGCAACGAAACGGCATAGCCGGTATTTCTATCGACTATGCCGTACTTTTTTGGGATCAAAAGTCCCAATGTTGCCCCATCTAATGGAGAACCATCTGTTTGCGTTGATCAGTACGCCTCGTGGATCTCGATATCGGTGTAGCGCTTCAGACCGGTACCGGCCGGAATCTGCTTGCCGATGATGACGTTTTCCTTCAGGCCCAGCAGCGGGTCGACCTTGCCCTTGATGGCAGCTTCGGTCAGCACGCGCGTGGTCTCCTGGAAGGACGCGGCGGACAGGAAGGAATCGGTGGCCAGCGCCGCCTTGGTGATGCCCAGCAGGGTACGCTTGGCGGTGGCGGGACGCTTGCCGGCCTCCACGGCCGCACGGTTCACCTGGTCGAATTTGAAGATGTCAACCAGCGCACCGGGCAGCAGATCGGTCTCGTTGGCTTCCTCAATCTTGACCTTGCGCAGCATCTGGCGCACGATGACCTCGATGTGCTTATCCGCGATTTCAACGCCCTGGCGGCGGTACACGGCCTGAACTTCCTTCACCAGGTAGTCCTGCACGGCCTTCACGCCCAGAATGCGCAGCAGATCGTGGGGGTTGATAGAGCCTTCGATCAGCTCTTCACCCGCAGTAACGTGGTCGCCGTCCTCAACGCGCAGCTTGGAGCCGTAGTTGATCGGGTATTCCTTCGTTTCGGCAGAGATCTCGCCGTCCGCATCGGACTGGATCACCAGCTTGCGGCGCTTCTTAGCGTCGGTAACGATGTGCACTGTACCGGAGATATCCGCCAGCGTCGCTTCGCGCTTGGGCTTACGCGCCTCAAACAGCTCCTCGACGCGGGGAAGACCCTGAGTAATGTCCTCACCGGTAGCAACGCCGCCGGTATGGAAGGTACGCATGGTCAGCTGCGTGCCGGGCTCGCCGATAGACTGGGCGGCGATAATGCCGACCGCCTCGCCGACGTCGACCAGCTGGCCGTTGGTCATGTTCGCACCGTAGCACTTTGCGCACACGCCCACGCTGCTCTGGCAGGTAAGCACGCTGCGGATGGTGACCTCGGTGATGCCCGCGTTCACGATCTTCTTCGCCAGGCTGTGCGTGATCAGCTCGTTCATTTCCACGATCACTTCGCCGGTGGCAGGATCGATCACGTCCTCAGCCGCAACGCGGCCGCGGATGCGGTCTTCCAGATTCTCAATGACGTCGCCGGGCTCGCCGATATCCTGAACCTTCATGCCGCGCACGCGCTCGCCGCGCTCCGCGAAGCAGTCGATCTCACGGATGATGTTTTCCTGCGATACGTCCACCAGACGGCGGGTCATGTAGCCTGAGTCAGCGGTCTTCATGGCCGTGTCGGCCAGAGATTTACGCGAGCCGTGGGAGGAGAGGAAGAACTCCAATACCGACAGTCCCTCGCGGAAATTTGCCTTGATGGGCAGCTCGATGATCTTGCCCGTAGGCGAAGCCATCAGGCCGCGCATGCCGGCCAGCTGGCGGATCTGGTTCGTAGAACCACGGGCGCCGGAATCGGCCATCATGTTGATCGGGTTGAACTTTTCAAGGTTGTTCAGAACTTCCTTGGTAACGTCGTTCGTGGCGTTTTCCCAAATCTTGATGACGGCGGAGTAGCGCTCGTTTTCGCTCATACGGCCGCGCTTGAATTCGCGCTCAATGCGGTGCACCTGATCCTCTGCGGTCTTCAGGATGTCCTTCTTCATCGGCGGCACGATGATGTCCGCCACGGATACGGTCAGCGCCGCGCGGGTGGAATACTTGTAGCCCAGCGCCTTGATGTCATCCAGCATGCGGCTGGTCGTGGTCACGCCGTGGGCGCGATAGCAGCTGTCTACGATCTTGGCCAGCTGCTTCTTGCCGACCACCTCGTCGATCTCCAGCTTGAACATATCGTCCACGGTCTCGCGCTTCTGCATGCCCATATCCTGCGGAATGGCCTCGTTGAAGATCACGCGGCCGATGGTGGTCTCCACCCTGCGGGTGTATTCCACGCCGTCGATGGTCTTCTTCATGCGGATCAGGCAGGGCTCCTCCAGCTGGAGGGCGCCGGTGCCGTAGGCCATCAGCGCTTCATCCACATCCAGATAGGACTTGAAGTGCTTCACGCCGTTCTCGTCCGGCTGGGGCTCGAGGCGATCGTCCTTCATGGTCAGGTAATAGCAGCCCAGAACCATGTCCTGCGTCGGGCAGATGACGGGCTTGCCGTCCTGCGGCTTGAGGATATTATGCGCCGCCAGCATCAGGAAGCGCGCTTCTGCCTGCGCCTCCATCGAAAGCGGAACGTGCACGGCCATCTGGTCGCCGTCGAAGTCGGCGTTGAAGGCGGTGCAGCACAGCGGGTGCAGCTTCAGCGCCTTGCCCTCTACCAGGATCGGCTCAAACGCCTGAATGCCCAGGCGGTGCAGCGTAGGCGCGCGGTTGAGCAGCACCGGATGATCGTGAATGACGTTTTCCAGCACGTCCCACACCTCGGGCTTGAGGCGCTCGACGGCGCGCTTTGCGGTCTTGACGTTCACGGCAAGGCCCTGATTGACCAGGCGCTCGATAACAAAGGGCTTGAACAGCTCCAGCGCCATTTCCTTGGGCAGGCCGCACTGATACAGCTTCAGGCTCGGGCCGACCACGATAACGGAACGGCCGGAATAGTCCACGCGCTTGCCCAGCAGGTTCTGACGGAAGCGTCCCTGCTTGCCGCGCAGCAGGTCGGACAGCGACTTGAGCTGGCGTCCGCCCGCGCCGGTCACGGGACGGCCGCGGCGGCCGTTGTCGATCAGCGCGTCCACGGCTTCCTGCAGCATGCGCTTTTCGTTGCGCACGATGATGTCCGGCGCGCCCATTTCGAGCATGCGCTTGAGGCGGTTGTTGCGGTTGATCACGCGGCGATACAGATCGTTCAGGTCTGCGGTGGCAAAACGGCCGCCGTCCAGCTGAACCATCGGGCGCAGCTCCGGCGGGATGACCGGCACCACGTCCAGAATCATCCACTCGGGCTTATTGCCGCTCTGGCGGAAGGCTTCCACCACTTCCAGGCGCTTGATGATCTTCTGGCGCTTCTGACCTTCGCTGTCGCGCTTGGTCTCGCGGGCGGACAGCTCGTCCAGCTCCGCGCGCAACTCGTCGTTCATCTTGTCCAGGTCAAGCTCCAGCAGCATTTCGCGCACAGCCTGCGCGCCGATGCCGACGCGGAACTCAAAGCCCTGCTCCTCGGCCTGCTGCTTTTTCTGCTGGTATTCGGCCTCATTGAGCAGCTGATGCTGCTGAAGGCCGGTCACGCTCTTGTCGCCGGGATCGAGCACGATGTAGCTCGCAAAATACAGCACCTGCTCCAGCGCGCGGGGGCTGATGTTCAGCAGCGTGCCCATGCGGCTGGGAATGCCCTTGAAATACCAGATGTGGGAAACCGGCGCGGCCAGCTCGATGTGGCCCATGCGCTCGCGGCGCACCTTGGCCTTGGTGACCTCCACGCCGCACTTGTCGCACACCACGCCCTTGAAGCGGGTACGCTTATATTTTCCGCAGTTGCACTCCCAGTCCTTCGTGGGCCCGAAAATGCGCTCGCAGAACAGGCCGTCGCGCTCGGGCTTGAGCGTGCGGTAATTGATGGTTTCAGCCTTCGTCACCTCGCCGTGCGACCACTGACGGATCTTCTCCGGCGACGCCAGACCGATTTGAATGGAATCCAGATTAGTCAGTTCAAACAAGGAGCTCTCTCCCTTCTATATAGACACGGGTGAAATCACTTCACCAGGCACATGTGAGTCGGATCAGAAATCATCGTCCAGGGTGTCATCATCGTCGAACTCGAGCTCGTCAAAGTCGAAGTCCTCGGCTGCAGCCTCTTCCTCCGCCAGTGTCTCAGGCGTAATCTGCGGTACCAGCTCGTCCTTGAACTCGCTCTCGTTGGCGTAGATGTCATCATCCAGCTCGCGAATTTCGATCTCTTCCTTGTCCGCGTTGAGCACCTTGATGTCCAGCGCGATGGACTGCAATTCCTTGATCAGAACCTTGAAGCTCTCGGGCACGCCCGGATCCGGAATGTTCTCGCCCTTGACGATGGCTTCGTAGGTCTTGACACGGCCGATGGTATCGTCCGACTTGACCGTCAGGATCTCCTGAAGCACATGGCTCGCGCCGTAGGCCTCCAGCGCCCAAACTTCCATTTCGCCGAAGCGCTGGCCGCCGAACTGCGCCTTGCCGCCCAGCGGCTGCTGGGTAACCAGGCTGTACGGGCCGGTGGAACGGGCGTGAATCTTATCGTCTACCAGGTGATGCAGCTTCAGATAGTACATATAGCCCACGGTAACCGGATTGTCGAAGCGGTCGCCGGTGCGGCCGTCGTACACCCAGAGCTTGCCGGTGCGGTTGATGCCGATCTTGCTGAACTGGATCGTCGGGCGACCCTTTTCGTCGTAGAGCGGGCCGTCCTCCTTCTGAGCGGCGCGATCGAGCATATCCAGAATATCCTCCTCGCGCGCGCCGTCGAATACCGGCGTAGCCACGCGCCAGCCGAGCGCACGGGCAGCCAGACCCAGATGCACCTCGAGCACCTGACCGATGTTCATTCGGGAAGGAACGCCCAGGGGATTGAGCACGATGTCCAGCGGCGTGCCGTCGGCCAGGAAGGGCATATCCTCCTGGGGCAGCACGCGGGACACAACGCCCTTGTTGCCGTGACGGCCGGCCATCTTGTCGCCCACCTGAATCTTGCGCTTCTGGGCGATGTACACGCGAACCATCTGGTTCACGCCAGGCGACAGCTCGTCGCGATTTTCGCGGGTGAAGATCTTTACATCCACGATGATGCCGAATTCGCCGTGCGGCACGCGCAGCGAGGTATCGCGTACCTCGCGCGCCTTGTCGCCGAAAATGGCGCGCAGCAGGCGTTCCTCGGCGGTGAGCTCCGTCTCGCCCTTGGGCGTGACCTTGCCAACCAGAATATCGTTGGCGCGCACCTCTGCGCCGATGCGGATAATGCCGCGTTCATCCAGATCGCGCAGCGCATCCTCGCCCACGCCGGGAATATCGCGGGTGATCTCCTCCGGCCCGAGCTTGGTATCGCGGGCTTCGGATTCGTATTCCTCGATGTGAATGGAGGTGTACATATCCTCCTTCACCAGGCGCTCGGACAGCAGAACGGCGTCCTCGTAGTTATAGCCTTCCCAGGTCATGAAGCCGATCAGCGCGTTGCGCCCCAGCGAGATCTCGCCGTGATCGGTAGACGGGCCGTCCGCGATGGGCTGGCGCTTTTCGACGCGGTCGCCCTCGGACACGATGGGATGCTGGTTGATGCAGGTGCCCTGGTTGGAACGGGCGAACTTCTGCAGGTGGTAGACGTGCTCCACGCCCTCATCGTCGCGAATGACGATCTCATTCGCGGTCACGCGGGTCGCCACGCCGCTTTCGCGGGCGAGCAGCACCACGCCGGAGTCGCACGCGGCCTTATATTCGATGCCAGTGCCCACCACGGGCGCTTCCGGAACCAGCAGCGGCACGGCCTGACGCTGCATGTTCGAGCCCATCAGCGCGCGGTTCGCATCGTCGTTCTCCAGGAAGGGAATCATGCCGGTGGCCACGGAAATCAGCTGGCGGGGCGAAACGTCCACATAGTCCACCTCGCCGGCCTCGACCTCAATGGTCTCGTCCCTGCGGCGCACGGTCACGCGCTCGTGGGCAAAGCGGTTGTTTTCGTCCAGCGGCTCGGTCGCCTGAGCGATGATATATTTGTCCTCTTCATCGGCGGTCATGTAATCGATCTGATCGGTCACGATGCCGGTGGCCTTGTCCACCTTGCGGTAGGGCGCCTCGATGAAGCCGTATTCGTTGATGCGGGCATAGGTCGCCAGCGAGCCGATCAGGCCGATGTTCGGGCCTTCAGGCGTCTCGATCGGGCAGATGCGGCTGTAATGCGAATAGTGCACGTCGCGTACGGCGAAGGACGCGCGGTCGCGGTTCAGACCGCCCGGGCCCAGCGCGGAAAGGCGGCGCTTGTGCGTCAGCTCTGCCAGCGGGTTCGGCTGATCCATGAACTGGGACAGCTGAGAGGAGCCAAAGAACTCCTTGATGGCGGCGGACACGGGGCGGATGTTGATCAGATCCTGCGGGCGCACCTTTTCCAGATCCTGGATCGCCATGCGTTCCTTGACGACGCGCTCCAGGCGGCTCATGCCTACGCGAATCTGGTTCTGCAAAAGCTCACCCACAGAGCGCAGGCGGCGATTGCCCAGGTGGTCAATATCGTCCACTTCGCCGATGTCGCTGAACAGGCCGAACTGATAGCTGACGGAGGCAACGATGTCATCCACCAGCACATGCTTGGGCGAGAGGCGCTTGGCGGCCTCGCGCAGCGCGCGGTTGAGCGGCACGCCGTCTTCCTTCACGCGGTCCAGAATCTCGATCAGCGTCGGCACATGCACGCGCTCGTTGAAGGGTGCCTCCTCCTCATCGTACTGCGCGTACAGCTCGGCGTCGTAGCCCTCCAGGAAGGGCTTGATGAAGGCGAAATTATTGCCGATGATGCGCACATCCTGCTCGCCGACGCGCACAACCACATCGTTGACGCCGGCGTTCTGGATGGCCTCAGCCTGCTCGCGGGAAATAGGCTGACCTGCCTCGGCCAGCACCTCGCCCGTATAGGGATGCACCACGTCTTCCACCGGCATGCGGTTGAAGATGCGCAGCGCAAGCGCGAGCTTCTTATTATACTTGTAGCGGCCGACATGCGCCAGATCGTAGCGCTTGGGATCGAAGAACAGCGCGTTGATCAGGTTCGTGGCGGAATCAACCGACGGCGGCTCGCCCGGACGCAGCTTGTTGTAGATCTCGATGAGCGCCTGATCCCGACGGGTCTTATAGCGCAGCTCGCCCTTTTCGTTCAGCGAGGGCGCGTCGCGCGTCAGCGTGGCGGCCACATGCTCGTCGTTGCCGAACAGACGGATGATCTCCTCGTCGCTCTCGATGCCCATGGCGCGCAGCAGCACCGTGACGGGCAGCTTGCGGGCACGGTCGATGCGCGCAAAGACCACGCCGTTGGCGTCGGTTTCATACTCGATCCAGGCGCCGCGGTTGGGGATCATCTGCGCGGAATAGAGGAAGGTGCCGGTCTTATCGATGGCCTTGGAATAGTACACGCCCGGCGACCTGACCAGCTGAGACACGATAACGCGCTCGGCGCCATTGATGATGAAGGTGCCGTGCTCGGTCATCAGCGGGAAATCGCCCATGAACACCTCGGACTCCTTGATCTCATGGGTGTCGCGGTTGGTGAGCCGCACCGTGACCTTCAGCGGCGCGGCGTAGGTGGCGTCGCGCTCCTTGCACTTCTCCACCGTGTATTTCGGCTTGTCGTCCAGCGAATAATCCGTGAATTCCAGAATCAGGCTTTCGCTGTAATCGGTGATCGGAGAAACGTCCGCCAGCACTTCGCGAAGGCCTTCCTTCAGAAAGTACTTGTAGGAATTTTTCTGCACCTCAATCAGATCGGGTACCGCCAGCGCCTCTTCAATGCGGGCAAAACTCATTCGCGT
>CAKUOX010000067.1 GCA_934670175.1 uncultured Clostridia bacterium
TGAGGTCGTGGTTCTCGGCGGTGTGAGTGCCGGGAACCACGGCTTTTCTGTATCGGGGGATTATTGAGCGCTTACGGAAGAACGATCAATTTTCAGTTTGGACTGCGCATACTTACCGCTTTAAGGGGTGAATTTACGCCCCTTTTTCATCCTCTCAGCATGACCTTTGCTACAAACGTGCCATCCTGGTGGGTAAATGCACTCGCGCCGCCGTTCTTTTCGGCAATGCGGCGGACGGACTGCACGCCCACGCCGCCGCCCCGGCGTTTCGAGGACTGGAACACGCCGTTTTTCTCATGAATTTCGCCGTCGAAGGCGTTTTCTACCTGAATCAATACAAGATGGTTGGAGTGCATATACGCCCGAACGCCGATCCTGCGCCGCGCCGGATCGGTGCGCAGGCTGGCCTCCAGCGCGTTTTCCAGTAGATTGGCCAGTACCAGGCACAGGTCGATTTCATCTGCCGGAAGCGCCTCGGGCAGGTCGGCCTGCGTCTGAAAGGGCACGCCCTCGCGCCGCGCCAGCGCGCAATAATAGCCGATCACGCTGTCGGCGGCGCGGTTTTCACAGAATTTCATGTCCAGACTGGGAATCCTGCGCACCGCGCGGGCCAGATATTCCCGAATTTGATCCAGATTACCATCCTCCGCCAGCGCGGAAATCTGGTTGAACTGGTGGCGCATATCGTGCCTCGCCTGCCGCGCGTCCTCAATGGCGGTTTTCAGGTTTTCGTATCGCTCCTGCTGCATGGAGAGGAAGTGGTTCTCCTGCTGGAGCTTGGCGTTGCGGTTCAGGCTGTTGGCCATCATCAGGAAAATGGCGTTGAACCAGATCAGCAGTATCAGCAGCGCGACGCTGATGATGATATACCCCTGCAGCACGCGGCCGGTATACAGCGTTTCGCGATGCTGCGGAATCATGAACAGATTCAGAGCGATGAACAGAATCGGCAGCACCCAGAAAATGTACCACGTCTGCGCGAAATGCTCGTCCTCCACCATGCGCTTCGCGACGTGTCCGGCGGGATACCACGCGATCGCCGCCGCGAGCCAGCACAGCGCGTTTTCGCAAATTCCGGCGCGCAGGCAGAACCACGGTACATCTTCCGGCGCGCTCATGGAAGCGGCAAACGCCGCGTCGAGCGCCCGCGATACGCTGTTCAGGCATGCGAACACCGCGCAGACCGACAGCGCCACCGTTGCAGATTTCCACAATGAAATGCGCAGCGAGGCGATGTACATTCCTACCGTGCATAAAATGGCAATTGCCAGCGCGAGCGTGGTCGGAGCATGCAGGCGATAGCAGATCAGCCCGCCGCCGACCACCAGCGCGAGCAGTGACGGCGCGAGCCACGCAATCAGCCTTGTCGGCGATTGCCTCAAATAGGATTTTACCGGAACATACGCGAGAATCAGCCCGGGGATCACGATTGCCAGCTCCAGAATCGGGCGCAGCGCATCCATCATCTTCATCTTCCCCTCCGCAGCAGAAATTCCATAAACGCCTGCCGTGCAGCGCGCGTCTGCTCCCGACTGATCAGCACGCGGCTGCCCTCGTCCATCAGAAAGGCCGCGTCCTCGAAATCCGCGGCATGCTCCAGATTGGCAATCGTGCCGCGGCCGCAAATGAAGAAGCGCGCGTCCTCGCGAAGCGGCGCGGCGAAATCCTTAAACGGCATTCGCGTAATCAGCGTCTTCCAGGCGGTCGTATGAATGTGAATCATGTGGGAAAAATGCTCGGCATACACGATGTTGCGATAGCTCAACTGCACGTCGCCGCCCGCGACCTTGATATTCATGTATTTGTCCGGCTGGGGAATGCGCGCAAGAATTTCGTCCGTCAGCTGATACACGTCCTCTTCGGTAAAGGGCTTGACGAGATAGTGCATCGCGCGCACCTGAAAGCCCTCGAGCGCGTGGTCGGTCGAGGTCGTGGTGAAGATCAGCAGGCATTCGGAATCCATCGTGCGCAGCGCCTTCGCCGTTTCCACGCCGTTGATTCCGGGCATGTAAATGTCCAGAAACGCGGCGGCAAAGCGCTCGGCGTTCGCGGCTCGAAGAAACGCTTCGCCGCTTTCGTATTCCAGAAATTCCGCCTGAACGCTGCGTTGCGCCAGCGCCTTTTCCAACCGGCTCTTCAAGAGCGTGCGCTCGCCCGCCAGATCGTCCACAATCGCGATTTTCATATTCAGTCCTCCAATTCCCCAAATTTATTATACCACAAATCATCGTGCGCGGCTCAAGGGATTTCGTGCCATTATCGCGCCTTTCGTGCCAAATCTATTGAAAAAAACGCCCGCTCCTGTATACTAATCCCGACAAGCCGACAAAACGCTTCCGAAAGGGGGAACGCTGTGTACCGAATCGCCGTATTGGCCGAGCGGGACGAGGAAAGAAACGCCTATGTGGATCAGATCGCCCAATTCTGCCATGCGAAGGGGCTGTTTCCGCAGATTGAGAGCCATTCCAGTCAGGAGCAGTTCTTTGAACATGTGCAGAAGGCCGCACCGACCAACGCGGTCGTCGCCCTTTTCGGCGTGGCGGGGCTGAACGCCGCGGAGCACCTGCGCTCCCTGTGTCCCGCGTGCGGAATCATCTGGTGCAGCGATCTTGATTTTTCGCTGCAGGCGTTTCGATTGCGGGTGGAATACTTCATTCTCGAGCCCGTGACCGCGGAGCGCTTTCAGCAGGGGCTGAATATCTGGCTCCGGAACAAAGGTCTTCATTTCATTCCATAAAGTGACGCTGAACAATCAAAGGAGGACACGAACATGAAAAGGCTTTCCCGAATTGCTCTGGCGCTGGCACTGGTTCTGTGCCTGAGCGCGTCCGCGGCATTTGCCGCCGCGCTGCCCGTGAAGGCGCTTTCGCCCAAGCAGGTGGACGAAAACCCCTACATGGCAAAGAGCGACGCAAACATTCATCACGACGGCTACAACACCGACTCCACCGACGAAATCCTGCCGCTCGGCATCTATCCGGAAATCAACGTTTCCTATGAAACCACCAATGCCAACGCATCCCCCGCGATTTACTTCGACAGCTACGGCCACGCGGTGGTTCCGCTGCTGGGCGGCATCGCGATTCGCGATCTGAACGCCGAGGAGACGAAGACGCTGGGCTATTTCTCGCCTAAGCAGCACGATGGCGGCGGCTACATGATCCAGAGCTCCTACACCTTCCTGGACAACGAGAACCGCATCGTCTGCCCCACCAGCAACAACCATGTGCTGATGCTGCGCGCCACCGACGAGGAGGGCAACGTGCTGCCCGAGTTTGAAAAGGTGCTGGACATCGACATCAAGGCCGCGGCTGAAACCGCGCTGGGCAGGGAGCTGACCCAGAACCTGCTGTCCGTGGTGTTTGATTACGAGGGCAACCTCTGGTTCGCCACCGGCGGCTTCCGCATCTATCCCGAGCGCGGCCAGCAGGGCATGATGGGCTACATCGCCCGCAGCGCCATCGACGCGATCCTCGCCGGCGAGGAGGTTGATCTCGCCAGCGCGGTCTACGTCTGCGATCTGCCCGCCGGCGAGGGCGCGGAGAACGGCATCGCGGCCTCCAAGGACGGCGCGGTGATCCTGACCAACCAGAACTGCTACCTGCTGCGCGCCAACGAGGGCGTGGAGGTCGTCTGGAAGACACCCTATGAAAGCGTCGGCGCGAAGGTCAGCGGCGAGAACGACAAGACCACCGGCGGCGGCCTCGCGTGGGGCGGCGGGTGCTCCCCGTCTCTGACCCCCAATCTGGTGCTGTTTACCGATAATCAGGAAATCGTCAATCTCATCGCGCTGGATATGAAGACCGGCGAGGTCGTGGCCAGCATGCCGGTGCTGAACGATCTGCCCGAGGGCTATCAGGTGGCGGTCGAGAATTCCGCCATCGTCTATGACGACGGCCAGGGCACGGTCAGCACGATCGTGTGCAACTGGTTCGGCGCGGGCAGCGCGGGTCTGGCCGATCCCGACAGCGATTCCTCCATTCAGAGCTACGCCAACATCTACGACATGAACTGGCTGACTCAGGGCAACGCGATGATCGCGCCCGGCGTGCAGCGCGTGGACACGATTAAGACCGAGACCGGCTACGAGATGAAGAGCGTCTGGAGCCGCAGCGATTTGAGCGACACCTCCATCATGAAGCTCTCCACCGCCACCGGCTATATCTACGGCTATGTGCAGGATCTGAACACCCGCATGTGGCAGTACGTCATGCTGGATTGGGAAACCGGCGAAACCGTGTTCAGCATGGATGTGGCCAACAAGTTCGGCTACAACAACATGGCCATCGGCATGTACGCCGGCAACAGCGGCAACGCGCTCTACTGCCCCACCGGCTATCTGGAGCTGCTGCGTTTGCAGGATCGCTTCGTGTACCTGCCCGAGATGCCGTACCGCAAGGTCGACCTGGATCAGACGGCGCGAAAGGTGCTGACGGATGAGCAGTTTGCCGCGGACGGCGGCGAGGGCAACGTCGCCAGCTGGCTCAATACCGTATCCGTGCGCAGCGTGCATCCCAACACCACCGTGGCTTTCCGCGTGAACAACCTCTCCGGCGCAGCGGCCGATCTGAAGCTCTACGCCTACGGCGCGGACGGGAAGCTCCAGCAGGTCGCGCCCGAGCTGTGGAAGATCACGGACGAAAACGGTCAGGCGATCGAGACGCTCGAGGACGGCGCGCTCTATGAGCTGCGCGTGACCGTGGCCGACAACGGCGCGTTCGATCTGGACGAGACTGAGCGGACGATTAAGGTCTCCGTGGTGCTCGGAAAGTAAATAAGCGCTTCGCTCCGGTGCGAAATCCACCGGAGCGATTTTATGAAAATTACCTACGGAGGAAGAATAATGAAACGAATCCTTGTTTTCGCGCTCGCGGCGCTGATGCTGTGCAGCTGTGCATGCGCGGAATCCAGCCTGAACGCCGAGAAAAAGCCGGCGACCGAAATTACCGCGCAGAAAAACGCCGAGGTCTATCAGCTGCTCGACTTTTCCGATGAGCAGGAGAGCGAATTTGCCAGCCGCGGCTTCATTGCCGCGCCGGAAACGCTGACCATTCAAGCTGAAAACGGCATGACCATCTGGTCGCAGGACGCATACAGCTTCGTCCGCGAGAACGAGACCGCGCCCGACACGGCCAACCCGAGCCTCTGGCGCAACACGCGGCAGAACGCGCTCTACGGCCTGTTTCAGGTAACCGACGATATTTATCAGGTGCGCGGCTACGACGTCTCTAACATTACCTTCATTCGCAGCGCGCACGGCTGGATCGTCATGGACTGCGCCAGCAGCCGCTACACCGCCGCTGCGGCGCTGGAGCTGTTCCGTTCGGAAATGGGCAGCGATCCCATCGTGGCCATCGTCATCAGCCACGCGCACGTCGATCACTACGGCGGCATCGAGGGCCTGATTTCCGCTGAGGACGCGGCCGACCCGTCGCTTCCGCTGGATCAGCAGATCGCATCGGGCAAAACCGCGATTATCGTGCCGCAGGGCTTTGTCGACGCGGTGATGAAGGAAAACGTGTTCGTCGGCAACGCGATGAAGCGCCGCGCGACCTACCAGTACGGCAGCTTCCTGCCCTATAACGAGCAGGGCCGCCTGTCCGTGGGCATTGGTCTGACCGTCCCGCAGAGCGGCACGGGCTACATCGCGCCCACCTGTGAGATCACCGAAGAGCTGGCCGAAATGGAGATCGACGGCGTGAAGGCGGTCTTCCAGCTCACGCCCGGCACCGAGTCTCCCGCCGAAATGAACACCTATTTCCCGGAGAAAAAGGCGCTGTGGATGGCCGAAAACTGCACCGGCACCATGCACAACCTCTACACGCTGCGCGGCGCGGAGGTGCGCGACGCCAACGACTGGGCGCGCTACATCACCGAGGCGCAGACGCTCTTTGCGGACGCGGAGGTCGTGTTTCAGTCCCACAACTGGCCGCATTGGGGCAGGGATGTCGTCTCTGAATACCTGACCAACACCGCCGCCGTGTACAAATTCATGCACGACCAGACGCTTCTTTACATCAACGAAGGCTATACCGCCGACGAGATTGCCGAGATGATTCATCTGCCCGAGGCGCTCGAGAAGGTCTGGTACACCCGCCAGTATTACGGCACGCTCAAGCACAATGTCAAGGCCGTCTATCAGAAATACATGGGCTGGTACGACGCGAATCCGGTAAACCTTGACGCGCTGGAACCGACCGAGTACGCGAAGAAGCTGGTCGAATACCTGGGCGACGCGGACAAGGTGCTGGAAATGGCGCGCGCCGACTATGCAAAGGGCGAATATCAATGGGTCGCGGAGATCACGAACGCGCTGGTCTTTGCCGATCCGACCAATCAGGACGCGCGGTATCTCTGCGCCGACGCGCTGGAGCAGCTGGGTTATCAGGCCGAGTCGGGCGCCTGGCGAAACGCCTATCTGGTCGCCGCGCTCGAATTGCGCAACGGCACGGAAAACTACCCGCAGACCGGCCGCATCGGCGTGGGCACCACCGCGCAGGGCATGGACGCGCAGACGATGCTGGATTACATGGGCATCATGCTGGACGCGGAAAAGCTGGCGGACAGGAGCTTTACCGTTCATCTCAAGCTCGAGGGCGACGAGGATTACCTGCTGAAAATACACCACGGCGTGCTGCTGTATTACAAGGGTGTGCCCGAGGAAGGCGCCGATCTGACGCTCTTGACCGTCCGCGCAGGCATACTGGCCATCGCAAACGGCGATTCGGAAAGCATCGAGAAACTCGTGACCGTCGAAGGCGGCGACCAGGCGCTGTTTACCGCCATGTGCGAGAGTATGACCGCGCCGGCGCTGTACTTCCATATCGTCGAACCGTAAATAAGGAGAAAAAACATGAAAAAAGCAATTTGCCTGATGCTCGCGCTGCTCACGTTCTGCACTTTAGGTACGGCCTTCGCCGAAACCGGAGCTTCATTTGTGGGCGCGCTTTCGGAAACCTGCTATGTGCAGGAGGGTCACCTTGAATACATGGACACCATCGCGCTGGCCAACCAGGGCAAGCTGATTTCCTGCTTTGGCAATAACGCGGGCTCGGGCTATCTCGTGCCCATGATTCCGCCGTCGCCGAATCAGGATTCCGCACCTGCCACCGAGATGGGCAATTTCAGCTGGCCCGCCGAGGCGCCGTCCGCGCTGTACGACGCTTCTGCGGAGAACGCGCCCGCCAATCCGTATTTCAGCCCCGTCGGCTGGACGTACAAGCTGCGCCAGGACGAAGCGGTGGTGCTCATCGGCACGCTGCCGCCCGAGTGCAAATACTTTTCGCTGATCAATTATGTGTTCTCCTCCGCCGTCAAGCCCGGGAAGACCTACGGCGAGCGCAGCTTTTTCCAGTACGGCAGTGCCGAGGCGGGCGCGTACCATCCGGTGTTCGCCAGTCTGGGCGAGCCGGTGAACATGAACAACATCCGCTATGCGGGCGGAGAAACCTGCTTTGGCAGTGAGTTTGCCTACATCGCCTCGGGCAATCAGGACACGGCGGAAGCGATCCGCGCCGCGCTGATTGAGGCAGGCTATGACGAAAACATGATTAACATCGCGCCGTTCTATGCCGATACGCTGCGCATGGGCCTTGAAAAGGGCGCGGACGTATTCAGCATTCTGATGCGCACCTCCCAGCCCGCGGACGAAACGGCGTTCGACCAGTGGCTCGCGTCGCTTTCCGAAACGATGCGCGTCTACCGCGTCACCCCCAAGGCGGAAACGCCCGAAAACGCCTACGCCTATCCGGTGCTCACGCCGCGCGGCACCGGCGTTCACGAGGTGCAGACGCTGCCCGAGGCCGACAAGGCGCTGGATACCATCCGCCAGAAACTGATTGCGCAGTACGCCGAGGAATACGACTACGAGGAGCTGACCGCGCGCATTGCCGTTCCCGAGGGCATGACGGGCTACCTGAACGACGAAAACGCGCAGGGCGACAACCGCGATACCAGCTATCTGATGACCGATGATTTCACGCTGAATTCCGACGAGGATTTCGTGGTGGTCTACGGCGTGAATCACGTCGCCGCCGGCAAGGCGACCTACGCCAACACCGTGCTCTACGCGCGCCCGATGCTAAACGGCATCGTCAGCCTGTACGATTCCATGTACGCGGATTCCGCCAGCGCGTATCTTGACAGCGACAGCGGCAGTTATTATGTGATGAAGCTGGCACGCGCCGCCGAGGATGAATTTACCGCGGCCATCCCATACAGCACGGATAATCCGAACGGCCGTTTCTACGGCGCGGACAACGAAACGCAGCTGTTCCTTGCGTATCGCGCCTATGTGGAGCCGGAAACGGGCGTGGGCCCCTCGTATTACGAGATCGTTTACGACCGGGCCATCGTGTTCCATAAAAAGTAATTTATAAATTCAAAACTGCTGCGGATGCGCGGCATAAAAAGCCCCCGCCTTTCCTTCAGCTCAGGAGGAAGGGCGGGGGCTTTGCGCACATAAAGGATCGGCTCTATTTCGGCTTCTTTGCCGGCTTGGCCGCGGCGGTCTTCAGAGCGTCCTGCGCGTTCAGACGCTTTTCCAGCGCCGACTGTTTGGCCAGAATGGCGTTGACCTTGTCGTAGAGATCCTCGATCATGATTTCGGTTTTCAGGTTGACCTTGTAGTCGTTTTCGGCGCGGCGGCGATCCTTTTCCTCCTGCCGGTTCTGGCTCATCATGATCAGCGGCGCCTGAATGGCCGCGATACAGGAGAGCACCAGATTCAGCAGAATGAATGGATACGGGTCGAATGCTCGGGCGGCCAGCGCGGCGTTGATGACCATCCACAGCACCAATCCGCCGGTAAACGAAAAAATGAACGCCCAGCTGCCGGCGAACCTTGCAATCGCGTCCGCGGCACGCTGGCCGAGCGTATACTTCGCCTTTTCCTCAGCAGGATTGACGGACACTCGGCTGTCCGCCAGCAGCGCCAGAACCTCTTCATCCGTCATATCCTTTTGAATATCCCGAAGCACTTCATTGAGCAGCTTTCGATTTTCCTTCATGGAAAAAACCTTCCTTTGTCTGGACTGAGCTTATTGTAGCAGACAGGTATTATATTTTCAAGCAGACAGATAAATGGCGGTGCGTTTCCTTGCAGGGTTTCTCAGCGTCCTTCAGTCTGCTGACTTTGTCAACAGACTGAAGGAGCCTGCCGTCAAGGCAGGCTCCCCCTCAATGCGCCATATCAGTCCGCAAACAGCGGCGTAGACAGATAGCGGTCTCCCGTGTCCGGCAGTAGCGCGACGATCGTCTTGCCCTCATTTTCCGGCCGCTTTGCCAGCTGGATTGCGGCCCACACGGCGGCGCCGGAGGAAATGCCCACCAGCACGCCCTCCTTATGGCCGATCAATCTGCCGGTGGCAAACGCATCCTCGTTTTCTACGGCGATGATTTCATCGTAGATCCCGGTGTCCAGTACATCGGGAACAAATCCTGCGCCGATGCCCTGAATCTTGTGACTGCCGGCCACGCCCTTGCTCAGCACGGGGGAGGATGCGGGCTCCACGGCCACTACCTTCACATTGGGGTTCTGCGCCTTCAGGTATTCGCCAACGCCGGTGACTGTGCCGCCCGTACCGACGCCTGCCACAAAGATGTCCACCCTGCCGTCGGTATCCGCCCAGATTTCGGGGCCAGTGGTCGCCCTGTGAATTGCCGGATTGGCCGGATTCACAAACTGACCGGGAATAAAGCTGTTCGGAATCTCCTTTGCCAGCTCGTCGGCCCTGGCGATCGCACCCTTCATGCCCTTGGCGCCCTCGGTGAGCACCAGCTCTGCGCCATAGGCCTTCATCAGCTGACGGCGCTCCACGCTCATGGTTTCAGGCATGACGATAATGATGCGATAGCCGCGAGCGGCGGCCACGGAAGCCAGGCCAATGCCGGTATTTCCGGAGGTGGGCTCAATGATTACCGAGCCGGGCTTGAGCAGGCCCTTCTGCTCTGCGTCGTCGATCATGGCCTTGGCGATACGATCCTTTACGCTGCCGGCAGGGTTGAAGTATTCCAGCTTGCCCAGCACCCTGGCTTTAAGCCCCTCGGCACGCTCAATATGGGTCAGCTCCAGCAAAGGGGTTTTGCCGATCAGCTGGTCTGCGGATGTATAGATATTACTCATGATAAATTCCTCCTCGGCGGTTCGCGCTGTTATTGGGTGTTTGGAAAGCTGCTTACTGGCGGCGGCAACATCGAAGGCTATGATCGCGGTTCATAATATTACCAATCTTTCTTGTGGGTTTATATGGATTATAAGCCCGCTCCGCTTAATTGTCAATAGCTGCTGCAAAGTTTTTATTGATTTACCCATTTTCCTGCTGTATAATAGGATTGTTTTCAAGGGAGGAATGAAAAATGCTGATCTCAACCAAGGGACGCTACGCACTTCGGGTCATGGTCGATCTGGCCGAGCATCAGGCAGACGGATTTATTCCTCTGAAGGTTATTGCGCAGCGGCAGGGCATCTCCGAAAAATATCTGGAGAACATCATCAAGCTGCTGGTAAAGGCGCGGCTGCTGACCGGCGTGCGGGGAAAGGGCGGCGGCTATCAGCTGACAAAGGCGCCGGAGCAGTATACCGTGGAAGGTATCCTGCGGATAACCGAGGATTCCATGGCGCCCGTCGCCTGCCTTGAACCCGGCGCCGACGCATGCCCCAGAGCGGCGGAATGCCGCACGCTTTCCATGTGGCGGGGGCTGGATAAGCTCATTACAGAGTACTTTGAAAATATCACGCTGGCAGATCTGATGCACAGCGCCCCGGATGGGGATGATTATGTGATATAAGTCGTTCTCACAATTTTGCTTGTCAAAAAGGATTTTGATAAGCTGGGTGGACGGGGAAGCACGCTCCCCCGCCACTGCCACCCTCACCAGTTTTTGCTGAAATCCTTCGGATTCTCGGGCATAGCCGGATACCCTTATTTCAGGGTTTCATTCATGCTGCCGGTACGATAGCCCAGCAGATCCAGCGTGACATAGGTAAATCCGAACGATTGCAGCTGCGCATAAATGCGCTTCCGAACGTCGTCCGCCAGGATCCTTTCAAATTCCTCCGGCAGGATCTCGATTCGGGCGATCGTATCGTGAATACGGACGCGAACCTGGTGAAAGCCCAGATCCAACAGCAGTTGCTCCGCGCGATCTACCATCCTCAGCTTTTCTTCACTGATGGTCTCGCCGTAAACGAAGCGCGAGGACAGGCAGGCAAAGGATTGCTTATTCCAGGTCGGCAGGCCCAGCTGCCGGGAAAGCGTCCTGATCTCAGCCTTGTTCAATTTTGCCTCACGCAGCGGACTTTTTACGCCCAGCTCTCGAACGGCAATAAGCCCCGGGCGATAGTCGCCGTTGTCATCTATATTGGAGCCCTCCGCCACGGCGGCAAGGCCGTGCTCCCTTGCGATTGCCCAGATCTTTTCAAACAGCTCATGCTTGCAGAGATAGCAGCGGTTTTTGGGGTTCTGCCGAAAGCCCTCGATGTCCAGCTCTTCGGACTGGCAGACGATGTGGCGAATGCCGTTCTGCCTGCAAAAGTCTTCCGCCTCCTTCATAAATAACTCCGGATCAGAATTTCTTCCAGTTGGCAAATCGCGCGGCATTCTCTTCCAGGAACGAAAGCGGGATCACCAGAGCTCCATCCTCCTCCCGATAGATCTCCGCCGTGATCGGAACCGGATCGCAGCCGCCGCTCACCATGCCTATATCCGTGGGGGAAAAGCGGTTATGGCAGTTCTGGCAGACAAAATCGTCTCCGTCCTGTTCGAAATAGGCATAGGGAGAGCCGTTGCACACCTGGCAGGTATTCAAGGCCAGCCGCACCGTGCCATCAGAAGCCCGCACCGCCAGTACCTGTACCGTGACGCCGTCCACATCGCGGTCAAAATAGCTGGCCTGCGTGCCGATCTCCTCTGCGCGCATGACCAGATCGCCGCTTGATGCTGCTGAGGCCGCCGCGCCGCCGCTTCCATCCTTTTTGCCGGAGAGCCTCGGAAGTATCGTAATGATCAGTGCCGCCGTCAATACGATCAGCGCCGCGATTGCCAGCGGATTCACGCTTCGCCCGTTGCTTCCCTTTGCATTTCGCTTCATTTTTATCACCTCAACGCCGGTTTTTCCTGCGCCTGCCTCAGATGGCGGGCGAGGACTCCATCATCTACAATCTCCATTAACATAGTATAATGATGGGTATGTGCATATTAGCATACGCATCCGACTCTGTCAACCGTTATGCGAATAAGATAAGGTACAATAAGTTGCGCAAATTCCGGAAATGAAGAATTGAAAACCGTCCCCCAAAAACAAGGGACAAGGTCAGCGTCATCTGGTAGAATGAAGTTGCG
>CAKUOX010000068.1 GCA_934670175.1 uncultured Clostridia bacterium
GTGGAGACCGTAAAGGCCACGAACTTCCGCAACTTCAAGCTGGCGATCGACGAGGAGATCTCGCCCCGCATGAACTTGGAAGCCAATCCCGACGAGATCGGCGACATGATGTTCACCAACGGCCATGTGGAGTCCTTCTCTGACGCCAAGCCGGACGTCAATATCCCGATGGAGGAGATCCCGCGCGTTCAGGCGATCGCCAAGAAGGAACGCTGGGGCTTCGACGCCAACGGCAAGCCCGTTTCCAAGAACAAGGTGTATCAGCTGCGTGACGGCCTGTTTGAGGCCATCGTAGACCGCTTCTACAAGGACGCCACGCTCGTGACCTACGGCGAAGATGTGCGCGATTGGGGCGGCGCGTTCGCCGTATATCGCGGACTGACCGAGGCACTGCCGTATCATCGCCTGTTCAACAGCCCGATCTCCGAATCCGCCATCGTCGGCTCCGCCGTCGGCTACGCCATGGCTGGCGGCCGCGCGCTGGTCGAATTGATGTACTGCGACTTCCTGGGCTGCGCCGGCGACGAGGTGTTCAACCAGATGGCGAAGTGGCAGGCCATGTCCGCCGACATCATCAAGATGCCTGTGACCCTGCGCGTATCCGTCGGTTCCAAGTACGGCGCGCAGCATTCTCAGGACTGGACGAGCCTGACGGCGCATATTCCGGGCCTGAAGATCGCTTTCCCCGCCACACCTTACGACGCCAAGGGTCTGATGGCCTCCGCGCTGGTCGGCACCGACCCCGTGGTGTTCTTCGAATCCCAGCGCATCTACGACGTTGGCGAGCAGTTCCATCAGGGCGGCGTACCTGCTGAATACTACGAGATCCCCTTCGGCAAGGCCGATGTGAAGCGCGCCGGTAAGGACATCACCATCCTGACCATGGGCGCGGTGCTCTATCGCGCGATCAAGGCCGCCGACGAGCTGAAGGAAAAGTACGGCATGGAGGCCGAGATCATCGACGCCCGCACGCTGGTACCCTTCGACTATGAGACCGTGATCGAATCCGTGAAGAAGACCGGCCGTCTGGTCATCGTGACCGACGCCTGCGAGCGCGGCTCCTTCGCCTCCGAAATTGCCCGCAACGTCACTGAAATGGCGTTTGACGAGCTGGATGCGCCGCCGGTGGTCGTAGCTTCCCGCAACTGGATCACGCCCGCACACGAGCTGGAAGAGGCTTTCTTCCCGCAGCCGAGCTGGATCCTGGATGCCATCGATGCCAAGATCGTGCCGCTGCCGGGTCATGTGCGCGTCACCAATCCTACCATCGAGGAAAAGCTCCGCAGAGAGCGCCAGGGCGTCTAAGTCAAATTGAACCTGCAGGCAATCCATCGTAATGGTGGATTGCCTGTTTTAACCGAGTTTAAACGGAGGATAAAAGCATGTCCGATGTAATGTTTTGCCCCAAATGTCACCTGCTCTGCCGCGAGGAATGCCCCAAGTGCGGCGCGCGCCGCAAGCTGCGCGCACCGGAGCCGGATGAGCCGGTGCTGCTGATCATATTGACCGCCATGCAGGCCATGCTGGTGGAACCTGTATTGCAGGACAACCACATTCCGTATTACAAGATGGGTGAACTAGGCGCAGCACTCGCGGTCGAGGTAGGCATGATGCGTCAAATATATCGCTTTTATGTATCGTATTCGAGCTACGAAACCAGCCGCAGCCTGATCGAGCAGGTATTCGGCGAGGATGAGACGATCATAAAGCTGCTGAATGAATGCTCACCTGACAGAGTGGCAGGCGAAGCATGATTAAAGTGCAGGGATCGGCGGATCTCAATAGCGGTCGCAGCTCTTTCGGAGACGCGGCCGCTATCTGACAACAAGTTTGTGCGTAAAGGAATACGCCGTTGATCCTCCGTATTCAGCCTTAATCAGGCGTCAAAATCGCAGCAATTGGCGCACAGACCATGATTTCGGCTGGCGCAATCATCGCAGATGGGTGCGCCGCACATGGCGCAGTGCTGAAAGCACCGCGAATCCGCCAGGCGGAAGCAGTCGCTGCATTCCATCATAGCCATCTATATCAGCCCCTTTCGGAAAGAGTATTTCCGTCGGGGGCTCGTTTTATGCTGTTCTTATGCTAAAAGCGCCAAAGCGCCGACAGATCGCGCCGCATGATCTGAAAAGCACTTTATTCGCCCTTTTTCAAGATTTCAGCAACGGCGGCCAGCAGCGCGTCGATATCCGCGCTCGTGGTGGCATGTCCGACGCTGGCGCGCACCGCGCCGCGCCGCAGTGTACCCAAAAAACGATGCGCGCCCGGTGCACAGTGAAGCCCGCCCCGCACGGCGATATTGCGCCGCGCCAGCGCATCCGCCGCCTCGCTGGATGAAAGATCGCCCAGATTAAAGCTCACGATGCCCGCACGCGCTGCTTCGTCATCCGGCGAATAGATTTCTACGCCGCGCATTTTCCGCAGCTCTGCGTAGAGCTGACTGGCGGCCTCACGCTCGCTCATCATGATTCGGCTCAGATTTTCGCGCACATGCTCCGCACCGCGCCATAGTCCCGCAACGCCCGGCAGGTTCAGCGTGCCCGCCTCGTAGCGCTCGGGCGGCTCGGCAGGCTGAAGCATGCTGTCGGACTCGGTGCCGGTGCCGCCCTCGCGAATCGTATTCAACGTTATTTGAGGACGGATGTACAGCCCGCCCGTGCCCTGCGGCCCCAGCAGCGATTTATGGCCGGGGAAGGCGTAGAAGCTGCATCCGAGCTTCTTCACATCCACCGGCATGCCGCCCAGCGCCTGTGCGCCGTCAATCAGGTACAAAATGCCGTGCGCATTTGCCAACTGCCCAATGGCCGCCACGGGCTGGATCGCACCTGTTACGTTCGAAGCATGCGTCACGGCGATCAGCCGCGTATTCTTCCGCAGTCTTTTTCGAATATCCTCGGGGTAGATGAAGCCGTCCGGACGCGGCGAGACCAGCGTAAGCTCAATCTGTCCGCTATCGTGCAGCATGCTCAGCGGCCGCAATACGGAATTATGCTCCAGAAGCGTTGAAATAACGTGGTCGCCGCGCCTCAGGCAGCCCTTGATGGCGAGATTCAATGCGTCCGTACAGTTAGACGCAAAGGCGACACTGCTGCTCTGCGCTGCGCCGATGAGCCTTGCAACGGCTTCGCGCGCGGCGTATACGCAATGCGCCGCCGCCAACGCGGGCGCATGTGCCGAGCGTCCAGGGTTGGCGTTGTATTCCACAAGCGCGCGCCGCACCTCGTCGATCACCGCCTGCGGCTTCGGACTGCTGGTCGCGGCGTTGTCCAGATAGATATACATGCTTTGCATTCCTCCTTCACGCGCACGGGCAATCCGGCGTACAATAGAATACTTGCCCCAGCACTGCGTTCAGAACCATATTTTCGAGATAAAAAGGGGGAATACGGGCATGATGGAGAATTACGGCATCGCTGCCTTCAGATCACGTCAGCAGGTATTGCGCTTTGAGGATGCGCTGAGAAGGGAAGGCCTGCGCGTGGGCGTGGTCACAACGCCCCGAGCGGTGGCGCTCGGCTGCGGACTCTCGGTGCGTTTTGAGATGGAAGACGCTGAAAGTGTGCGGCGCGTGCTCCGGCGCGAAAATCCCGGCAACCTGATTGGGCTTTACCGCGTGGAGCATGGCGGCGTGCGGCCCTCAGTAATGCCGCTGCGCCGCTAAAAGGGAAGAAGCGTGGGGATAAGAATTGTCGGCGTCTTTTAAAAACGCCGCCGACCCGCAAAGCGGCTGGTTTTGCTAATTCTTACTTCTCAAGAATTGTCGGCGTCTTTTAAAAACGCGTCGACCCGCAAAACGGCTGGTTTTGCTAATTCCTGCCCTAAAAAACGGAGCTGTGAAAAAGCATTTCGCTTTTTCACAGCTCCAGTCAAGCTCAGGCTTTTTTCACCTTGGGCCCCTTGGGCGTATCCTCGATGATATAGCCGCGGGCAAGCACCTCGGCGCGCAGGCGGTCGGCCTCGGCAAAGTCCTTCGCCTTCTTGGCCTGTACGCGCGCCTCCACCAGCGCCCGAATATCCTCAGGCGTGGCGTCAAAGGGCTTGGACAGCAGCCCCAGCACATCGGTCATAACGCCCAGATATTTGAGTCCCGCTTCGAGCACGGCCTTGCAGGGCGCGTTTGCATCGGTGAACTGCGTATTCATGTCGCGCACATATTCAAAGATCACGCCCAGCGCATCCGCCGTGTTCAGATCGTCGCACATCGCATCGTCAAAGCGATCCACGGTCTGTTTTGCTCGCTCCACAAAGGCGAGCTCGGCCTCGTTCATGTCGCGCTCCGGCGCGCTTTCCAGCATGAAAATGGCGTTGTTGCGCGCTGTGTACATGCGATCCAGTGAATTCTTCGCCGCAAGGATCAGGTCGCGCGAGAAATTGATCGGGCTCCTGTAATGCGCAGAGAGCAGGAACATGCGCACGGCCTCCAGATCGTATTCGGCGGCAATATCGCGCACGGTGAAGAAATTGCCGGCAGACTTGGACATTTTCTTATTGTCCACATTGATGTGGCCGTTGTGCATCCAGTACCTGGCAAAGGGCTTACCGGTCGCGCCCTCGGACTGCGCAATTTCGTTCTCATGGTGGGGGAAGATCAGATCCACGCCGCCGCAGTGAATATCAAAGGTCTCGCCCAGATATTTCATGCTCATCGCCGAGCACTCGATATGCCAGCCGGGGCGACCCATGCCCCAGGGGCTCTTCCATGCGGGCTCGCCGGGCTTCTGACCCTTCCAGAGCGCAAAATCCATTGGGTGGCGCTTGATGTCGCCGACCTCGATGCGAGCGCCGGATTCCAGGTCATCCAGATCCTGACCGGTCAGCTTGCCGTAGTTATTGCGCCATGCCTGCGTATCAAAATACACGTCGCCGTTGTCCGTGCGATACGCCAGCCCCTTGTTTTCCAGCTTCTTGATCAATGCGATGATGTCCCCGATATGCTTCGTAGCGCGCGGATGCACGTCAGCGCGCTTCACGCCCAGCGCCTCCGCGTCCTTGAAATACTCGGCAATGTATTTCTCAGCGATGGCTTCCACCGTGGTGCCCTCCTCGTTGGCGCGGCGGATCATCTTATCATCAATATCGGTGAAATTCTGCACGAAGGTCACGTCATAACCCAGATGCGTAAGAAAGCGACGCAGCGTATCGAAGATCACGAACGGGCGCGCGTTGCCGATATGGAAATAATTGTAAACCGTTGGGCCGCAGGCATAGATACCCACATGGCCTTCCCTGATCGGCACAAGCGGCTCCTTTTTGCGGCCAAGCGTATTGTAAATGTACATGGTTTTCATTGAATATCCCTCCGATCAAAATACAAAGGCCGCGCCCCCAAACAGAGGCGTGGCCGCGGTTCCACTCTGCAAATTCACTCCATCGGCGCTATCGGGCCGACCCGCCCCACATTACATGGGGATGCTCGCGGGCGCACGTTCGGCGCTTCGAATTCTGCCGCATTCGCTTACAGCCCATGGCGAACGCTCTCTTCGGCAATGACGCGCTTACTCTTCCCGTTCATGGCAATCTGATCATATCACAGCTGGTTTTGCTTGTCAAGCAGCGCGAGATCGCCGCCGCACAGTATTTTGCGCAGCGCCTCATGGATCGCGCCGTTTGTGGCAAGAATATTGCCTGTGATCAGTGCGTCCTCACCGTCGCGCCAACCGCTGACCATGCCGCCGGCTTCGCGCAGGATGACCACGCCCGCCGCGACGTCGTATATATGCAGGTTCAGCTCAAAGAAGCCCTCGCAGCGGCCGGTGGCCACGCTGCTCAGGTCGTAAGCGGCCGAGCCGGAGCGGCGCATATCGCTGACGCTGCGCGTGAGCAGCGGCATGCGTTCCATCACATATTCGTTTGCCCATGTGTCCCGATGACAGAACGACATATGCAGGAAGGATTCGCGCAGCACGCTTTCATCGGATACATGGATCGTATCGCCGTTGCGCGTCGCGCCTTCGCCCTTTACGCCGATCCACATTTCGTTCGTCGGCGGGCAGAATACGCAGCCGACCACCAGCTCGCCGTGCAGCTCGTAGGCAATGGAAATGGTGTAGAGCATCTCTCCCTTGAAAAAGTTGGAGGTGCCGTCGATGGGATCCACAATCCAGCGACCGTCGGCAACCTCATTGCCGCCCTCCTCCTCGCCGAAGAAGCCGTCCTCGGGGCAGGCGCCCAGCAGGATGGAGCGGATCAGCTCCTCGCTCTTAACGTCCATTTCGGTCACAAAGTCGTTCTCCGCCTTGTGGCGCGCGGGGGTATGGGGGTGGCTCAAAAGCATTTCCCCGGCGGCACGGGCGGCCTTTTCCGCCAGCAGCGCCTTTTCGCGCAGGGTCATTTCGTGCATCTCCAATCTTTACGGTAAATTATTGGCAGAACGTTCTGAATGTGGTATAATTATATCACATTTGCATCGGAGAGGGTGTTTATTTTTCATGAAATTGGTATCCTGGAATGTCAACGGGCTGCGCGCCGTGATCGGCAAGGATTTTTACGCGAGCGTGGCGCAGATGGATCCGGACGTGCTGTGCCTGCAGGAGATAAAAATGCAAAAGGGACAGTGCACGGTAGACATGCCGGGCTATGAGGCGCATTTCTGCTGCGCGGATAAAAAGGGCTATTCCGGCACGGCGGTGTTTTCGCGCGTACCGATCCGGAATGTGTCCTTCGGCATCGGCGTCGATCAGCACGACCACGAGGGGCGCGTGATCACCTGTGACATGGGCACGTTCTATCTGGTGTGCTGCTATACGCCCAATTCGCAGGACGGGCTTCGGCGGCTGGATTACCGCATGAGCTGGGAGGACGATTTCAGAGCCTATCTTCAGAGGCTGGACGCGGAAAAACCGGTGGTGCTCTGCGGCGATCTGAATGTGGCGCATCAGGAGATCGACCTGAAAAACCCGAAGCCGAATCGCATGAACCCGGGCTTTACCGACCAGGAACGCGAAAAGATGACGCAGCTGCTCGGCAGCGGCTTTGTAGATTCCTTCCGCTTCCTGCATCCGGATGAGATCAAATACAGCTGGTGGAGCTACCGCATGAAAGCGCGCGAGCGGAACGCGGGTTGGCGTATCGACTATTTCATCGTATCCGATCGCGCGAAGGGCTGGATCAGATCGGCGGAGATTTACAATGATATATTCGGCAGCGACCACTGTCCGGTGGCCGTCGAGCTCGAACCCGATGCGGTTTAAAAATGCAGGCTTCAGGCCTTGAAAAGCGCATTGATATTCTGTAAAATGTAAGTGGAGGTCACTGAATGAAGCAAAAACGGATCAAATCCGCACTGCCGATCTACGGTGCGGCGGCGGTATGGCTGCTGATGGGGATGATCTGCCCGCGAATGCTGCTGAAGCTCTGGTTCATATTCCTGACGGCACTGATCAGCTGCGGCGTGTACCTTGGGCTCAGCAGGCTGTTCCCGGGACGCGCGGTCGAGGTGCGTGAGGCTGCAAATTCCGGCGATGACGCCATCGACGCGCTGATCGAGGATGGACGCGCAAGGCTCGACCGGCTCAGTGCGGCGGGCGCGTCGGCGTCGAACGAAGCCATTGCCCAAAACCTCGCGCGCATGTGCGCGGCCGGCGAGGAGATATTCAAGCTGTTGGAGCGCGACGTTTCCAAGGCGTCCGCCGTGCGCAGGTTCATGAATTACTACCTGCCCACAGCCGATAAGCTGGTGGAAACCTACCGCATGCTCCGCGACACGCGCAGCGCCGGTGAAAACATCATCAGCGCGATGAGATCCGTGGAAAACAGCCTGAATATGATTGCGGCTGCCTTCGAAAAGCAGCTGGACAACCTGTACAAGGATAAGAGCCTGGACGTCGAAACGGACATCGACGTACTGGAAACGATGCTTGCAAACGACGGCCTCATCAATGTGCGCGGCATGGGAAACGGCGCGCAGCAGGCCGAAGAAACCGAACATGCGAATTGATGAATGGAGGAATAGATCATGTCTGATGAGATCAAGCTCACGCTGAACCCCGTTATGGAAGCCGAGGAAGCCATTGAGGAAGCCAATGCGGCGGTACAGACCGCTGCCGAGGAACAACCGGCCGAGGAAGCGATTCAGGAGCCGCAGTTTACCGAGGCGGAACAGAAAACGATTGACGAATTCTCAAATCGTATTGATATAACTGATTCCAAAATCGTATTCTCCTATGGCGCGGCAGTACAACAGAGTATTGCTCAGTTTTCCGACGCTGCGCTGAAAAACGTTAAGACAAAGGATCTGGACGAGATCGGCGACGAGATCGCGAAACTGGTGACCGAGCTGCGCGGCTTCAGCACCGAAGACGAAGAGCCGAAGGGTTTTCTCGGGCTGTTTAAGAAGCAGCGTGATTCCGTTGAGCTGATGAAGGCGCGTTATAATGATGCGGAAGACAATGTGGACAAGATCGTGCAGGCGCTCGAGGATCATCAGGTACAGCTGCTCAAGGACATCGCCATGCTGGATCGGCTGTATGAGCAGAACCTGAAATGCTTCAAGGAGCTTTCCATGTACATCGCCGCGGGCAAGCAGCGCCTGGAATCCTTCCGCGCAAACGAGCTCCAGCAGGCCTACGACAGGGCCAACTCCTCCGGGCTTCCTGAGGACGCGCAGGCTGCGAAGGATCTGAGCGATAAGGCGGATCGCTTCGAAAAGAAGCTGTACGACCTTGAGCTCACCCGCAATATTTCCATTCAGACGGCACCGCAGATCCGCATGATCCAGTCCAGCAACCAGCTGATGGCCGAAAAGATCCAGACCTCCATCGTGAACACCATTCCGCTCTGGAAGAGCCAGATGGTGATGGCGCTGGGCATTGCGCACACGCAGAAGGCCATAAACGCGCAGCGCTCTGTGACGGATCTGACCAATGAGCTGCTGCAGAAGAACGCCCAGAAGCTGCATATGGCTTCCGTGGAATCCGCACGCGAGGCCGAGCGCGGCATCGTGGATATCGAAACGCTGAAAAAGACGAATCAGCAGCTGATCGAGACCATGGACGAGGTACTCACCATTCAGCAGCAGGGCAAGGAAAAACGCCGCAGCGCCGAAAAGGAGCTGGCGGAAATCGAGACCCAGCTGCGCAAGAAGATTCTGGAAATCCGCCAGTGAACGCGGATACAAGAGGGAGAATAGCGCATGCAATTTAAAGAAAACCGCAGGCTGGCCTGGTGCATACTCGGCATCTGCGTGGTCGGCAGCATATTCGGTCTGGGCGGTTACAGCATTGCCCGCGAACAGCACCGGCTGGAAAATATATTTAATCAGGGCGTAGACAGGGGCGAGACGACGCGGCACAGCATGGATGCCTATCTGGATCGCGCCGCAGATTGCGCCCGCGTGATGGGCAGCGAGGTACAACTGCTGCTGAACGCCGACAATGCGACGGCGCAGGAAATGATCGACCTGGCGGGCGCAATTTCGGATGGCAATGATCTCAACGCGCGCTACATGGCGTACAGCACGCTGCAAAAGGACGCGGATCTGCTGTACAGCGCGGTCTATGGCGCCGAATTGAGCGACAGTCAGCGCAAGGCGTTCAAGCGCGCCTACGACGATTTCTGGGGCAGCGACAAGTATATCCGAAGCGATCCTTATCGCGCCATGGCGTCCAAATACAATTCCGACATCAGCGGCTTTCCGGCGGAGCTGGTCGCATCCCTGTGGCATGTAGACGAGCTCAGCAGCTTCGGCGGATAAGCACGATCAGGAGGTTTAAGCTTTAATGAAACGATTCCTAGCCCTGGCACTGGCGATCCTGCTGGCGCTTGGCTGCACTTCGGCGCTGGCCGCAACGCAAGTGGTCAAGCCCGGCGACGATTTTTACTATTTGGATACGGCGGACGTGCTTTCCGAGGCCACCGAGGGCGAGATCTATTTCAGCAACGTGCGGCTCTATGAGGCGTGCGGCGCACAGATCGTCGTGGCGGCGCTCGACAGCATCGGCAGTGCGGATATTTACGATTACGCGAGCGAGATGTTTGATTCCTGGGGCATCGGTTCTTCCAAGGAGAACAACGGCCTGCTGTTGCTGATGGCCGTTAAGGAAGGCCAGTATTACGTATTGCCGGGCTTTGGCATTGAGGGCATATTCTCCGCCAGCGCGCTTAAGCAGATGTACGACGATTATCTGCAAACGGATTTTGCCGCCGGACGCTACGACGCGGGCGCGAGAAAATTCTTCGAGGCCGCCTTTGAGAAAATTGCGGATTACTACAACCTGAGCATTACGCCGGAGGACGGTATTCGGGATTATCGCAGCTTTGTATCCGAATCGAACGATGTGCGTTCGGAGGGCAATTATGGCGCTCAGCGCAGCGACAGCGGCGGCTTTATTTCCACGCTGCTGCTGATCCTGGTGCTGCTGGCGATCATCGGAATGCTTTCCAGAATGCGCGGCGGCGCGTTCTGGTTCTGGCGTCCGACGTTCTTCTGGCCGATATTCGGCCCCAGACGCCGCCCGCCGCGCCCGCCCCGCAGGGGGCCCGGCCCGTGGGACGGCGGCCCGAGAGGGCCCATGGGCGGCGGCTTCGGCGGTCATGGCCCGCGCCCGCCGCGTGGCGGCAGCTTTGGCGGCGGCAGTCGCGGCGGTGGCTTCGGCGGCGCTTCCGGCGGCGGTGGGCGCAGCTTTGGCGGCTTCAGCGGTGGCAGCCGTGGCGGTGGTTTCGGCGGCGCTTCTGGCGGCGGCGGACGCAGCTTCGGCGGCGGCGCTGGCAACGGAAGGCACTGAATCAGCCTGAAACAGCATTATACAGATCGAGACGATACAGCTTTTCGCGCGGCTCCCACGCTTTGGGCGCCGCGCGATTCTTTATGCGCAAAAATTTTTTTTGCTTTTTTGAAAAAAGGTATTGACAAAACCTCCGGTATGATTATAATAGTCAAAGAAAGTCAAAGATGATGATTTTCAAATGAACCCGAAAGGGGGCTGTTTTATGAACGCCGAAAAATATACCCAGAAATCGCTTGAAGCAGTGCGCGAGGCACAGGAGCTCGTGATCCGCAATCAGAATATGCAGATCGACCAGCAGCATCTGCTTCTGGCTCTGATAAATCAGGAGAGCGGCCTGATAGCGCAGCTGCTCAAAAAAATGAAGATTGACGTCAACCGCATGGTGAGCGCCTGCGACCGCGAAATCGCGCGCATACCGAAGGTCTCCGGCCCTGGCCGCGAGGCGGACAAGGTGTACATTTCGCAGTCGGTGGACGCCGCGTTGGTCGAGGCTGAGCAGCAGGCGCAGAACATGAAGGATGAATTCGTATCGGTCGAGCACATCATGCTTGCGCTGATCGAAAAGCCGAACGGCGCGGTCAAGGCCATCTTCAATGAATTTGGCGTCACGCGCGACGCATTCCTTTCTGCGCTGCAGAAGGTGCGCGGCAATACGCGCGTCACCAGCGAAAATCCGGAGGACACCTACGATGCGCTGGCAAAGTACGGCCAGGATCTGACCGCCATGGCGCGCGCGCAGAAGCTGGATCCGGTGATCGGCCGCGATACGGAGATCCGAAATGTTATCCGCATTCTTTCGCGCAAATCCAAGAATAATCCCTGCCTGATCGGCGAGCCCGGCGTCGGCAAGACCGCCATCGCCGAGGGGCTGGCGCAGCGTATTGTGCGCGGCGACGTGCCGACCACGCTGAAGGATCGTCAGCTGATCTCGCTGGATATGGGCGCGCTGATTGCGGGCGCAAAATTCCGCGGCGAATTTGAGGAGCGCCTGAAATCCGTGCTGGAAGAGGTAAAGAAGAGCGAAGGCAAGATCATCCTCTTCATCGACGAGCTGCATACCATCGTCGGCGCAGGCAAGACCGAGGGCAGCATGGACGCGGGCAACCTGCTCAAGCCGATGCTGGCGCGCGGCGAGCTGCACTGCATCGGCGCAACGACGCTCGATGAATACCGCAAGTATATCGAAAAGGACCCCGCACTGGAGCGTCGTTTCCAGACCGTGCTCGTCAAGGAGCCGTCCGTCGAGGACACCATCGCCATCCTGCGTGGCCTGAAGGAGCGCTACGAGG
>CAKUOX010000069.1 GCA_934670175.1 uncultured Clostridia bacterium
GTCTGGGCTTTTCCTTCGATTATGACCGCGAAATTTCCACCACCGATCCGAAGTATTACAAGTGGACGCAGTGGATTTTCCTGAAGCTGTTCGAGCACGGCCTTGCCTACAAGCAGGAAATGCCCATCAACTGGTGCACCAGCTGCAAGATCGGTCTGGCGAACGAAGAGGTCGTCAACGGCGTATGCGAGCGCTGCGGCGGCGAGGTCGTCCGCAAGGTAAAGAGCCAGTGGATGCTGCGCATCACCGATTACGCCCAGAAGCTGATCGACGGATTGGACACCGTGGATTTTATCGAGCGCGTGAAGGTACAGCAGCGCAACTGGATCGGCAGAAGCGAAGGCGCGGAGGTGGATTTCAACCTGTCCTCCGGCGATAAGCTGACCGTGTACACCACGCGCCCGGATACGCTCTTCGGCGCGACCTACATGGTCATTTCGCCCGAACATCCGATGATCGACGCGCGCAGGGACATGATTTCCAATTATGCCGAAATCGTGGCGTACCGCGAGGCGGCGGCGCGCAAGAGCGATTTTGAGCGCACCGAAATGAATAAGGATAAGACCGGCGTGCAGATCGAGGGCATTCATGCGATCAACCCCGTGAACGGCAAGCCGATTCCGGTATGGGTATCCGATTATGTACTGATGAGCTACGGCACCGGCGCGATCATGGCGGTTCCCGCGCACGATACGCGCGACTGGGAATTTGCAAAGAAGTTCGGCCTGAAGATCGTCGAGGTCGTGGCGGGCGGTAACGTGGACGAAGCGCCCTACAACGATATTCAGGATGGCGTGATGGTCAATTCCGAATTCCTGAACGGCATGAAGGTGGCGGACGCCAAGCGCGCCATCATCGATTATCTGGTGGAAAAGGGCATCGGACATAAGAAGATCAACTTCAAGCTGCGCGACTGGGTATTCTCCCGCCAGCGCTATTGGGGCGAGCCGATCCCGCTGGTGAAGTGCCCCTGCTGCGGCTGGGTGGCGCTGCCCGAATCGGAGCTTCCGCTGAAGCTGCCCGAAGTGGAAAGCTATGAACCCACCGATAACGGCGAATCCCCGCTGGCGGCGATGACCGATTGGGTGAACACCACCTGCCCGAAGTGCGGCGGCCCCGCGCAGCGCGAAACCGATACCATGCCGCAGTGGGCGGGCTCCAGCTGGTATTTCCTGCGCTACATTGATCCGTGGAACGATACGTGCATCGCCGATCCCGAAGAATTGAAGTACTGGCTGCCAGTAGACTGGTACAACGGCGGCATGGAGCATACCACCCTGCATCTGCTCTACAGCCGCTTCTGGCATCGCTTCCTGTATGATATCGGCGTGGTGCCCACGAAGGAGCCGTATCAGAAGCGCACGAGCCACGGCATGATTCTGGGCAGCGACGGCGAAAAGATGTCCAAGAGCCGCGGCAACGTGGTCAATCCCGATGAAATCGTGGATGAACTGGGCGCGGATGCGTTCCGCATGTACGAAATGTTCATGGGCGCGTTTGATCAGGCGATTCCGTGGAGCACCGACGGCGCGCGCGGCTGCCGCCGTTTCCTGGATCGCGTATGGCGCATGATGGAATTCATGACCGATGAACCCGACATTTCCGAAGATATGAAGTTCGATGTGAACACCTGCATCAAGAAGGTTTCCGAGGATTTCGAACGCATGAAGTTCAATACCGGCATCGCGGCGATGATGACGCTGGTAAACGCGTTCTACGCCAAGGGCAGCATTACGAAGGGCGAAATGACCGTGCTGATCAAGCTGCTGAACCCCGTCGCGCCGCACATCACCGAGGAAATCAACGAAATGTGCGCCTGCTGCGATGGCGAACTGATGCATGCGCCGTGGCCGGTATGCGATGAATCCGCGCTGGTTAAATCCACGGTTGAAATCGCGATGCAGATCAACGGCAAGGTGCGCGGCCGCATGAACGTGCCCGCCGATTTGACCCGCGATTGCGCCGCCGAATATTTCATGGCGCTGGACGAGATCAAGAAGCTGGTGGGCGATAAGCCGGTCAAGAAGCTGGTATTCGTGCCGGGCAGGCTGGTAAACATCGTGATGTGATGTACCTTCCGCCGGATAAGGAGATTGAAAATGAGCAAAAAGAACAAAACCGGCGAAAAAGCGGCGGTGGCGATCGTACTGCTGATCGCGTTCATCGGCTATACGCTTTTACTGCGCATTGTGGATGTGCAGGCGATCGGGCCGCTGGATTCTCAGGTGGGCTTCGCCAGCCTGAATGATCTGGTGTTTAACGCGCTGGGGACGAGCGATACCTGGTACAGCATCACCAAGCTGATCGGCTATGCCGCCATTGTGGTTGCCCTGCTGATGGGCGTCTGGATGCTGATTCAGATGATTCGCCGCAAGGGGTTTTTCAAGGCGGATCACCGGTTCTATGCGCTGATGGGATTGTACGTGGTGATGGGCTGCCTGTATGTGGCGTTCGATCATGTGATCGTGATCAATTATCGTCCGGTGCTGGAGTCGGGCGCGCTCGCGCCTTCCTATCCCAGCTCGCATACGATGCTCACGCTGACCATCGCGCTGTCCGCGGCTTCGGCGATTCCGGGCATACTGCACAGGCGTTCCCTGAAGCCCGTCTGCTGGACGATTGCGATCGCGGTATCGGCGGTGATGGCGGTGGGCCGGCTGCTTTCGGGCGTGCATTGGATCAGCGATATCGTGGGCGCGGTGATTCTGTCCTGCGCGCTGGTCGCCGTATACGATGCGGTAAGCTATGCGATCGGCAGGCGCATTCATCTGCGCCGCCGCGCGGCAAGGCGCGCATAAAGCGCACATCGCTTATCTAAGAAAATCCCTCCGAGATTTAACACATTTTTGATGTGCTTGGGGGGATTTATGTGTTATAATGGCACTTGGGTAAATTTGAGCCCAAAACACACCTGCGCTGATTCGCGCGGCGGTTGCCCGTTCGGGTGCCGTTCGAAGATGAGGAACAGGGAGGTTGCAAAACAAAAGGAGGAAACCCCAAATGGCAGTTATTTCCATGAAGCAGCTGCTGGAGGCCGGCGTACATTTCGGCCATCAGACCCGCCGCTGGAACCCGAAGATGGCGCAGTACATCTTCACCGAGCGCAATGGTATCTACATCATCGACCTGCAGAAGACCGTTCGCAAGATCGACGAAGCCTACATGTTCATCCGCGACGTCGCGATGGAAGGTAAGTCCGTTCTGTTCGTCGGCACCAAGAAGCAGGCGCAGGAATCCATCGAATCCGAAGCCAAGCGCTGCGGTATGTTCTATGTCAACAATCGTTGGCTGGGCGGCACGCTGACCAACTTCCGCACCATCCAGACCCGTATCAAGAAGCTGAACGACATCGATAAGATGGAAAAGGACGGCCAGTTCGAAGTTCTGCCCAAGAAGGAAGTCATCAAGCTGTGCGCAGAGCGCGAAAAGCTGCTGAAGAACCTGGGCGGCATCCGTGAAATGAAGAAGCTCCCCGGCGCGCTGTTCATCGTTGACCCCCGCAAGGAGCGCATCGCCGTACAGGAAGCCCGCATCCTGGGCATCCCGATCGTGGCCATCGTTGACACCAACTGCGATCCCGACGAGATCGACTACGTTATCCCCGGCAATGACGACGCCATCCGCGCCGTTAAGCTGATCGCCGGCAAGCTGGCCGACGCCGTGCTGGAAGGCAAGCAGGGCGAGCAGACTGAAGATGAAGCTGCTCCCGTCGCCGAAGCCACCGAGGCTGCCGCCGAATAAGTAATTTAATATCACGCATGCGACAATCGGCTTCGTCCGAATGCCGCATGCCGCGTGTAAGGGGCATATCCCCTTCCCCATCGACAGACAGGAGGATAAAAACATGGCAGAAATTTCCGCAAAAGTTGTTATGGATCTGCGCGGCCGTACCGGCTGTGGCATGATGGATTGCAAAAAGGCGCTGGCCGCCTGCGAAGGCGATATTGAAAAGGCCATCGACTATCTGCGCGAAAAGGGCTTGGCGAAGGCTGCCAAGAAGCAGAGCCGTATCGCCGCTGAGGGCGTTGTGGGCGCTTACATCTGTGAAAAGTGCGGCACCGGCGCGCTGGTTGAAGTCAACTGCGAAACCGACTTCGTGGCCAACACCCCCGAATTCAAGGAAATGGTTCAGCAGATCGCCAAGGCGATCGTCATGGCCAATCCTGCGGACGTCGACGCGCTGGGCGCTGTGAAGCTGCCCGACAACGAGGCGCAGACCGTGAATGATCTGGTGACTGAAAAGACCGCGAAGATCGGTGAAAAGATCTCCGTGCGCCGTTTCGTTCGCTATGAAGCCGGCAATGGCCTGGTGGATTCCTACATCCACATGGGCGGCAAGGTTGGCGTGCTGGTTCTGGCCGAGGGCGAAAAGACCGACGCTGTGAAGGAAGTCCTGCACGACGTCGCGCTGCAGATCGCAGCCGCTTCTCCCGTGGCTCCGGAATACGTCACCCGCGATCAGGTGAACCCCGAGCATCTGCACCATGAGACCGAGATTCTGGCGGCTCAGGCGCGCAACGAAGGCAAGCCCGAGAAGATCATCGAGAAGATGGTTCAGGGTCGTATCAACAAGTTCTACGAGGAAGTCTGCCTGATGGAGCAGAGCTTCGTTAAGGACAGCGAGATGACCGTTGAGAAGATGATCAACACCAAGGCGCCCGGCACCAAGATCGTCGCTTTCACCCGCTACAAGATGGGCGACGGCCTGGAGAAGAAGGTTACGGATCTGGCCGCAGAAGTTGCGGAACAGACCAAGATGAAGGGCTAAGTCAAAATGTATTTAAGGGAACGTTTGAATTGAACGTTCCCTTTTTCGACTGATGAAGTAAGGAGGGATTCCCCTGTGAAAAAAGCGCTGAGTATTCTAACCCTGCTTTGCGTTCTGGGCACGCTGTTTGCATCGCCTGCCATGGCACAGGCTTCTGCAATCCCTAACCAGCGGCTTTCCTTCCGCACGGGCCCCAGTACGCGCTACACTGAATTATTCACGTTGCCAGAAAGCACTCATATCGTACCATTAGCGTATGAAGAGGGCAACGGTGTAACCTGGGTGCTTTGTGAATTCCAATACAACGGCGAGCTCTATCAGGGCTATACCGGTCTTAAACGCATGGAGGTTCGCGGAAATGTGCCTTGGGCAGAGCCATTCTTCGCGGGCGGCATTATACTCAACACGACGCCCGTCTATTCTGCACCTTCTACAAGCGCGGCGCAGTATTCATGGCTATCGCGCGGTGAATCCGTCATGCTGTTGCAAAGCGACTATGATACCGAGGGCGACACCATCCCCTACGAAGGACTCTATCTGGATTTTTCACTCGATTACGCCTATATCGAATATTACGACACTGCGGCGGGCGCTCCAGCACGCGGGTGGGTCTCGGAATATGATATTGCGTCCATCGGCACATCCGCCGGCTATGTAACGCAGGACAGCGCCGTCTACTCCGATGATCTAAAGAATACGATCGGCGTATTGAAGCAAAATGAGCTTGTTTCCATAACGCCGCAGATGCCGAAATCCGGCTGTGTCGAGATCTGTTTCTACGACCGTGAAGCCTCCGAGCACACCATGGGGTATATTCCATTTAAAAACCTGCACACATACGAATAACAAACTGAAAGGTGCTTTTATCATGTACAAGCGCATTATTCTGAAGCTCAGCGGCGAGACTCTGGCGCCGGAGCATATCCCTGAGAACAAAAACGCATCGCTGACCTTTGATGCGGCGCGCGTGGATCGCGCGGCGGACGCCATCGTACGCCTGTGCGATCTGGGCGTACAGGTCGGCGTGGTGATGGGCGGCGGCAACATCTGGCGCGGCCGCTTCACGGATGAAATGGATCCGGTACTGGCGGATCAGATGGGCATGCTGGCTACAGTCATCAACGCGCTGGCCGTGCAGGATGCGATACTGCGCCTGGGGCGCAAGGCCACGGTATTCACCGCGCAGGAAATGACCCGCTTTGCCGAGCTCTATCGCGCTGACAAGGCGATCGCCTGCCTGGAAAACGGCGGCGTAGCGCTGCTGGCGGGTGGCAGCGGCAACCCCTTCTTCACGACAGATACGGCGGCGGCGCTGCGCGCGGCAGAGCTGCGCGCAGATGCAGTGTTCAAGGGCACGACCGTAGACGGCGTATACGATTCCGACCCCCGCACCAATCCCGACGCGAAGCTCATTCGCGACATCAGCTATCGCAGCGCCATCGAGCAGAATCTGCGCGTGATGGACGCCACGGCCTTCCAGATCTGTCTGGAGCAGAAGGTAAAGCAGATCCGTGTGTTCAACATGGACGATCTGGACAACATTCTGTGCGCCGCCCGCGGCGAAGATATTGGCACGGTGGTGCACGCCTGAGCCTGAACAACCGTCATCGAACGCATAGAGCAGCGGCTGCATGAGGAAAAACTCATGCAGCCGCTGCTTTGCTGAAATGCTGGAATCAGCCAAACCAGAGCTTTGCTGGTCGGTGGTCCTATGCCAATTGTGTGCGTGCCGATGCTTCTCGTTTACGCGATCTCCAGCGCGATCTCCATCATCTTGGTAAAGGTATTCTGGCGATCCTCTGCCGGAAGCGCCTCGCCCGTCACCAGACTATCCGAAATCGTGAGCAGCGCCAGCGCGTTCTTGCCCGCCGCCGCCGCGTTCAGGTACAGCGCGTAGGCCTCCATTTCCACGCAGAGCACGCCCAGCTTCATCAGCTTCGAGGACGCGGTCTCATAGCCGCCCTGCTCATAGAAGCAATCGCTGGAGAGCACCGGCCCGGGCACGATATTCTGCCCAAGCGCCTTGCCTGCTTCCACCGCGCGAGTCAGCAGGTCGTAGCTGCAGCAGGGCGCGAGCGTGCCGTCAAAGCCGAACTGATAGCCATAATTCGACGTGGTATAGGCGCTCATGCCCGCCACGATGTCGCGCAGCTTCAGCTTCTCGCTCATTGCGCCCGCAGAACCCACGCGAATGATGTTTTCCACGCCATAATAATTGTACAGCTCGTAGGAATAGATGCCGATGGAAGGCATGCCCATACCCGAAGCCATTACCGAAACGCGCTTGCCCTTATACTGGCCGGTATAACCCTGCACGCCGCGCACGTTGTTCACCAGCACAGCGTCCTTCAGGTAGTGCTCCGCAATGTATTTCGCGCGCAGCGGATCGCCCGGCATGAGCACGGTCTTGGCAAAATCACCTTGTTTTGCGTTGATGTGGGGCGTTGGAATGTTGCTCATTTTCTTTCCTCCTGTGTTTCTTCTCGGGCGCGTGTATCGCATAGAGCCGCGCCGCGTTCTCCTGTGCCAGTGCGGGATCCTCCGCGTCCATCGCGGGCAGAATGCCCGTGCATTCCGTGCCGCTGGCCACGATCTCCCGCTCGTCAAACGAGGTCTTATCCACCATCCTTCTCCCCTCCTCTCCGGAAGAAAGGATGGCTCAGGGACGCAGGATCTATTCGCTTCCCGCGTCCAGCTTCAGCGCTTCGTTTCCCGTGCGCTCATAGCCCTGCCGGATCAGCTCGGTGATCTCCCACGGGCGCGTGTCCGCATCTGGATAAATATACATCAGCTCCTGATACGGCTCCGGATTATCCGGCTGCATTTCCACGCATCTGCGCGCCATCGCCGCCGCAGCCTCGGGATTTTTCGCATCGTAGTAGGCCACCATGGCGCTGTGCGCGTATTCGTACTTCTCGCCGTCCAACGAAAGCGCGTGCTCGTAGTACTGCGCCGCGCGCGCATAATCCTCATTCTGATAGGCTGAATAGCCAAGATCGGCATATGGCGCGGCCGTCCACGCCAGGTTCCAGCTCGCCAGCAGGCGCTGACCGGAATACGACATGCTCCAGATCACGCACACGAACAGTATGATCACCAGCAGGATCAGCGCCACGATGCCGCGTATATGTCGCTGGAAGAAGCTGCCGTGCTCCGACTCCTCAAATTCGAAGTCGTCCTCGGTAAAATCATCTGCCTCGTCCAAGTCGTAAGCGTCATCATCAAAACCATCGCTGTCCATGAACAGATTGTCCGGCTCCACATCCTTTACCGGAATATAAGTATTCGCGCTGCGCCCGTGCGTGTTTTCAGGACGTCGCGTGCGCTCAGATGCGCGCCGCGCGGGTACGGGTGCAACCGGCTCCGGCACATCCTCGACCACAGGCTCCGCCGGCGTGGGCGCTTCGGGCGCAGCGGCGGGCGCAGGCGTATCCGGCTCGGACACGCGGTCAAAATCAAACGACAGCGGCACAAATTCCTCCGCTTCCGGCTTCGCCGCAGCCGCGTCATCGAACAGGCTGATCGGCTTGTCCTGCACGGCCGCATTTTCAGGCGCAAGCGCCGATTCCGACACAGGCTTTTCGGCCTTGTCCTGATCCGGAATCACGATCGCCGCGCCGCAAAAGGGGCAAAACAGCATGTTGTCCATTACCCGCTTACCGCATTGTCCACAAAACACCGGCATCGACCTCCCCTGTCCGCTTCTTGAATTCGCATTTTTTCAGATATTGCGCAGCATCTCAAAATCGGCGTCGCCGTAGAAGCTGCGCTCGTCCGTCACTTCGCCGCCCAGCGCCTCCACGGCATCGCGCAGCTCGATATAATCATAATAGCTGATGTCGCTCAGCCGCATCATTTCCAGCATCGGCTCAATCGCGCGCGCGTCGCCCAGCCTTGCCAGCAGCGATGCATTCAGCGCACGCCGTTCCGGCTCATTTTTGAGGCGGTATATCAGATAATTATATATCCGCGCATCGTCCGGAAAATGACATGCGATGTCCAGGATCAGCGTTTTTGCATGATCCGGCGCGCCCTCGTAGCGATCGAGCAGGCGGCGCGCCGTCTCGGCATCACGGCTTGCCAGCACATCGGCAGCCATATCGCAGATCTCGTTTGGCGCCTCGGCAGATGCGACCAGCCCTTCCAGATATGCGTCCGCCTGTCGCGTGCCGATGTCCCGCAGCAGTCCCAGCACCTCGGCGCGCAGTCCCTCATCGCGCGCTTCATCGCTCAATATCGCCGTAAGCCGCGCCGCGCCCGCCTCGCCCAGCTGCACGATGCGGCTGTAAAGCGGCTCGGGCAGGTTGACATTTGCCGCATGATAGGCCTCCAGGCCGTCCAGCAGCGTATCCGCAGAGCTGAACTGTTCAAAATAAAGCGCCGGACTTGCGCCGTCCAGCCAGTCTGCCGGCTGCGCGACCCATTCTGCCATCATCTGATTGTAGCTGTCCTCAATCTGCTGCTCAGTCAGCCCCGGGTGCGCCGCGATCCATTTCCGCGCATATTCAAAAAACTTCGCATCAAAATCAATGATCTTCACGCCGATCTTCCTCCGTATATACCTCGAGCACAGCCGCCATGCGCCGCGCATAGAACACCATCCTGCGCTGTGCACAGTCAAACTGCCGCGCCAATTCCTCCGGACGCGGCTTTTTCCCATGCCCGAGCAGATAATTCCACGCCAGCGCCGCCGCGGCCTCCTGCGTGCATACCAGCGAATCGCAGCCTCGACAGCTGTCGCGATACACGCGCCACATGGCCGCAAGCCCATTTTGTGCGCAGAAGCCGTATTCCTGCTCCAGCACCTCGGCGGCAAAGCGTATCAGCTGGCGCTCGCCCACCGGCAGCTTTTCCAGCATATCGCCAGCCTCGGGAAGCATGCCCTCGCCTGCTTCCGCGTCGGGCGGCAGAAACCTTCTCATATCCGCGCCGCGCAGCGACAGAAAAAACGTGGCGTACAGCTTTGCGGCATGCTGCACGCTGCCGCGATAAAGCAGCTCGCGCAGCGCGCTCTCCGACGCCGGATCATCCACCGAGGCCAGCACCATCATCGCGGCGCGCGCGCAATCCAGATCGTTTGAACCCGCCGCCCAGATCAGCAGGCCACGGTATTGTGCATCCGCCTGACAGCGCGCGGCCGCGTTTCCCAGCCCCTGGGTCAGCGGTTCGGCCAGCACCTCAACGCGCCGCACGAATTCCTCCACCGGCACCTCGTACACATATTCCAGCTCGATCTGATCCAGCGCGCCCTTCTGTGCCGTTTCGAGATAATACCTCGCCACCGTATCCTCGGGATCGATGCGCAGTATCCTCTGCCAGAACGGCAGGAGCGTTTCATCTGCTGCGCCACTGAGCTTTAATGCCACAGCGCGCGCATGCAGCAGCGCCTTGTCGTGCGGCGCATCCCGCAGCGCAAGCCGCGCCGCCTCGGCGGCCTCAGCGTGCAGACCCATCTCGCCCAGGCTGTAAATCAGCAGCCGCAGGTTTTCGTCCTCCGGCTTTAATTCCGCTGCGCGCCGAATCGCGCGCTGCGCCTCCGCTCCGCGGCCTGCGGACTGAAGCACCTGTGCCGCAATGCACAGTGCGCGCGCGCCCGCCGCTTCGTCAGATATGGTCTGCCGCGCCTGTGCGGCGGCCTCGTCCATGCGCCGCGCCATTTGCAGCGCCATCGCATATACCGCGCGCATTTCCGGTTGATTGGCGTTGCGCGCAAGGCTGCCCTCAAACAGGCGAATCGCGCGCTCCGTTTCGCCGCGCCCCAGTGCATCGCACGCATGCGCCGCGCTCCTCGCCGCGCGCCCCAAACGGCGATCCAGCGGGCGCTTCATAGCGCTCATATACTCGATCTCCGCTGTGAGCCCCTCGGCGTCTGCAAGGTACTCGTCATCGCCAGCGCGCTTCTGGTAGATCATCAGCGCGCGCCGCGCCGCTTCCAGCTCGTTTCTGCCAAAGCGGTTCAGCGCCAGGCCATAATAGCACTCCGCAGGCGCGCTGCCTCCGGCGATCATGTCCAGCAGAATGCGGTTGGACTGCTCATGGTAGCCCATTTCGCAGTAAAACTCCGCCAGATCCAGCTTGTATTCGCGGTTATCCGGCGAATGCTCCACTGCCCTGCGCATCAGCTCCAGCGCATCCACCGGATTATTATCGCGCATGTTCTTCAGCGCCCGATGGTGCACATACGCCGCACTGCGCTTTATGCTGACCACCTTTGGATTATACTTCATTTACCCTCCCGAATGCTCGCCGCCTCCAGCAGCATTTTTAAATCATCCTCCGAGAATTTATAGCGCTTCAGGCAAAAATGACAATCCACCTGCCCGCCATGCTGCTCATCAATCATGCTCTGCAGCTCCTGCGAGCCCAAAGTGACGAGCATGCGCTCAATGCGCTCGCGGCTGCAATCGCAGCGATAGCGCGGCGTGCGCTTTTCCAGTATTTGAGGCTGAAGGTGCATCAGCAGCTGATCCACCGCGCCCTCTAAATGGTATTCCTTCATCGTGCCCGAAATATCAGCAAACATGCCCGCGCTGTTTTCAATGGAAGCGATGGCCGCCTCCGAAGCGCCGGGCATCATCTGAATAATCAGCCCGCCCGCAGCCTCAACATGCGTATCGTCCACCAGCACGCCCAGCGAAACCAGCGATGGCGTCTGTTCGGACGCGGTGAAATACATGGCAAAGTCCTCGGCGATTTCACCGGACACCAGCCGCACCTGGCCGACATACGGCTCGCGCAGCCCCAGATCCTTTACCACCGTCATGCGCCCATCATGGCCGACCGCCGCGCCCACGGGCAGCTTCTTGCC
>CAKUOX010000070.1 GCA_934670175.1 uncultured Clostridia bacterium
GCCCACCTGCACGAAGGACGGCTACACGCTGCACACCTGCAAAAACTGCGATGACAGCTACAAGGACAAGCCCACCAAGAAGCTGCTGCACTGGTTCGGCGAATGGACGAACAACGGCGATGGCACGCACAGCGCGACCTGCAGGCGCGAGGGCTGCAAGCACGTCAGCAAGGCAAATTGTGCGGCGATCGAATTCAAGCAGAATGAAACGGTGCTCACGCTTTGCCCCGTGTGCGGCGAAGTGAGCGACGGCACGGTGCTGGCGCGCGTTGAGGAAGCAAAGGCGGAAGGCAAGCATCTGCCCCAGGGCGAGCTCACGCTGCGTCTGGGCAAGGCTGCAAACGGCGATACGCTGCTGAGCGTCGGCTTTGAATACGCCGGCAAGCTCACCCAGCCCAAGGGCGAGGTAAAGGTCACGATGCCCGCCAAGCTGCTGGACGGCGTCACCCTGTCGCAGCTGAATGCCGACGGCACCGAAGCCGAGCTGCCCTTTACCGTGACGGATGAAGACGCCGTGTTCACGCTGGACTTCACCGATTCGGAGATCCCCGCTGCGGTCGTACGCCTCGTACCCGTTGTGCCCGCCGCGTAATCCCTGAAAAATAAATACAAATTATATAACTAAGCGCAGCCGCTCGGGTTCAAATATCCCGAGCGGCTGCGCTATTCGTCAGTATAACAGGGCTGGAAGCGATCAAATGCGCCATGCTGCGCGGCGGATTCGATCACTGGAACTCATACGCATCGTCGCGCAGCATCTGCATGCTGTACGCACAGACCACCACGTCGGGCTGAAGCTGATCGATCCATTCCTGCAGGCTCAGCTCGCTGCGGCGCAGATCCACGGCGGCCACGTCCTTCGCCAGCAGCGACAGGAAGGATCCGACGGGCGCGCTGTAGGAATCCTTCAGCAGCAGTATCTTCAGCGGCGCGCCGTTGGGGTTCTCATACAGGTCGTAATTTTCCGTGAGGCCATAATCGAAATAGGCCTTAATATTGTAGCTCTTGCCCGCATCCTTTTCCAGATACTTCCAGCGGATCACGCTGTCGCGGAAGGGGCCGGTAATGTCCGTAATATCGCCCAGATAGTCGGTATAGCGGTGGATCTCGGTCTCATACTTCGGCCAGTAGACGGTAATATCGTCCGGATCGACGTTGGCGGTGCCGATGCGCTGGCCGTACTTGCCCAAGAACAGCTTGGGATACAGCTCCGTTTCAAAATTATCGATGTCCAGCAGGCTCACGTCCATAGCCGCGCCGGTCATTTCATTCACGCGCTCCGCAATCGCCTGCGCCATGATGATGGCCGCACGCGTCGCCCAATGCTGGTCGGTCACCATCAGATAATCGGTCAGCGGCAGCCCGCTCGCGGGCAATACCTCGCGGCTGTCGATCATATCAATGCCCGCCGCGTCGAGCCGGGCGGTAATGTCCTGGGCGATCTCACTGGAATGATCCAACACGTCGTAGCCCTCGGGCATCTGATCTGCCGAATAGATGGTGGGGTGCTCATAGACGAACAGGAAGGGGCGTTCCCCCGCCGTCGCCCGCATATCCGAAATGTTCTGCGCAGCGCTCTCCATGGACACGAAATTCTGCAAATCGTACAGATGTCCGGAATTGAGCGTGAGCATCTGCTGCGCGCCAGTGGTAATCATACGCTTGCCCAGCGCGTATTGGAACGACGAATTGAAGTGCCCCAGCTCGTCCGCCATGTACACGTTTCCGGCAAAGAAATCATCCAGCGAGCGCACGCGCGCCGCCAGGCGGCTCCACGCCGACGCGGATGCGAAGTCCGGCTGATAGGCTTCGAGCTTCGTCTCGTCCGTCAGCGCCACCTTCACGCCGTGGCGATTAAACCAGGCGGTGGTGAAGCCAAAGAAGAAGATCGTAATAATAAAGAGCACGCTCAGCACCACATCGATGCGAAACTGCAGCTTGTTCGGCGCGGGCGCAGCTTTCTTTTCAGGCGTTTTCATGGTCGTTATCGTCCTCGCATACATAAGATACATATTTTCACATTTTCCATTATAGCAGAATATGTGCCGCGCCGCAAGTCCGCCGCCGTCCCACTTGCAAGTTTCATTTGAGCATGATATAATAATTTGGGAAATGCGGCGGTATCGCGCCGATAACCGGGTGTTCCGGAACCTGCCGATTCGCGGGGCTCCGGCTCTGCCGATCCCTATACCCTTATAAAAATACATGCCTGTGTACCTGCACAGCATTTTGGAAGCACTGCCGCGGGGGCAGTCGGAGGAGGCCGTTTCATGGACAAGCCGCACGCCGGAAATTACTGGACGACGCGCATCCGTCCCAAGACCGGATGGTTTGATATTGACTTTAAGGACCTTTGGCGCTACCGCGACCTGGTCTGGATGCTGGTCAAGCGCGATTTCACGCTGCTGTACAAGCAGACCATACTCGGCCCCGCCTGGGTCGTGATCCAGCCGCTGCTGACCACGCTGATCTTTACCGTGATCTTCGGCAATGTGGCGGGGCTGCCCACGGACGGGATGCCGAAGTTCATGTTTTACATGGGCGGCAATATCGCCTGGCAGTATTTCGCCAGCTGTCTGGACATTACCTCCAAGACCTTCGTCGATAAGGAGAACCGGAAGATATTCAGCAAGGTCTACTTCCCGCGGCTGTGCATGCCGCTCTCCACAGTCGTTTCTCAGCTGATCAATTTCTTCGTGCAGTTCATACTGTTCATCGGCTTCGTGATCTATTATGCCCTGCAGCCGGACAGCGTCGTCAATCCGAACTGGAAGCTGATCCTGCTGACGCCGCTGATGCTGGCACAGCTGGGCACGCTGGGGCTGGGCTTTGGCATACTGGTATCCTCGATGACCACGAAATACCGCGACCTGTCGCTGCTGGTATCCTTTGGCGTGCATTTGTGGATGTACGCTACACCCGTGGCCTATCCGGCGTCGCTGATCGCTCAGAAGGCGCCGCAGCTGCTGAAGTATTACATGCTCAATCCCATGACGCCGCTGATCGAGCTGTTCCGCAGCGCGTATCTGGGCTCCACCTGCTACTACATCAACTACTACTGGTTCTCCATCGTCGTAACGCTGATCATCTTCATGCTGGGCGTGATCGCATTTTCCCGCGTGGAAAAGACCTTCATGGACACCGTATGACGCGAAGGAGACGTACAAATGGCAGAAAGATTACTTGAAATTGAAAACGTATCCAAGCAGTACCGCCTGGGCATGATTGGCGGCGGCCTGCTCTACCGCGACATCAACAGCTGGATCGCGCGCAAGCTCGGCCGCGAGGATCCCAACCGGAAGATCGGCACGAACACCAGCCACGACGGTGAGACCTTTCTGGCGCTGGACGGCATCAACTTCAACGTCGATCGCGGCGACGCGCTGGCGCTGGTGGGGCGCAACGGCGCAGGCAAATCTACGATGCTGAAGCTGATCTCGCGCATCACCGCGCCCTCTACGGGCGAGATCCGTATCCATGGTCGCGTGGCGAGCCTGCTGGAGGTGGGCACGGGCTTCCATCCGGAGCTGACGGGGCGTGAAAACATCTACCTGAACGGCTCGATTCTGGGCATGAGCCGCGCGGAGATCACCCGACGGATGGACGACATCGTGGAGTTCTCCGAAATCGAGCGCTTCATCGATACGCCCGTAAAGCGCTATTCCTCGGGCATGTACGTCAAGCTCGGCTTTGCCGTGGCGGCAAATCTCGTGCCGGACATTCTGATCTGCGACGAGGTGCTGGCCGTGGGCGATCTGGCCTTCCAGCAGAAGTGTCTGAACAAGATGAGCGACGTCGCCAGCAGCGGCCGCGCCGTGCTCTACGTCAGCCACAACATGCGCACCGTGTCGCAGCTGTGCAACCGCGCGCTGTTCCTGGATCACGGCAAGCTGCTTTATGATGGCGACACCGACCGCGCCATCGAGCTCTATGGCGGCGCGGGCAATCGCGATACCGAGCGCGACCTGAACAGCATGACCCGTCCGCGCGACCGCGGCGAGCGTATGCGCATGCTGAAAATGACCACGCTCAATTCCCATAACGTCGAATTTCAGCAGGATGGGCAGTGGGAATTCAAGATCACCTGCATCAGCAATGTGGATGAACGCAACCTGCGCCTGCGCCTGATCCTGAAAAACAATGTGGCCGTGCCCATCGCCATGACGCACACGCTGCCATTCGACGTAAAGGCCGGCGAAAAGTTCACGCTGCGCGTGACCTTCCCGCTGAACGGCATTGCGCCGGGCGAATACATGGTGAAGCTCTCGCTGATCTCCGACCGCGTGGGCGGCGGCAGCAATTATTTCGACACCATCGAGGACATTGGCCAGTTCATCATCATCGATGACCCGCAGGTGAACGAGGGCTTTACCTGGGTGGAGCGCCTGTGGGGCAATTCGCGGCTGGACATGCTGGAAATGGAGCGCATTGAAAATGACGACGACTGACGGCGCGCGCGCGTTTGCGCTGCTGAAGGCGCGCGGCGAGCACGTCTGCTTCGCCGAAAGCCTGACCGGCGGACTGATCGCCGCCACATTCATTGAAAATGTCGGCGCGAGCTGCGTCATCAACGAAAGCTATGTGACCTACGCGCCGGAAGCAAAGATGCGCATTCTGGGCGTCGCACGCGAAACGGTGGAGACCGTGGGCGTGGTCAGCGCGGACTGCGCGCGGCAGATGGCTGCGGGCGCGCGGCGGATCAGCGGCGCGGACTGGGGCGTATCGGCCACGGGACTGGCCGGTCCAGACGGCGGCACGGCTGAAACGCCGGTCGGCACGGTGTTTATCGGCGTGGCGAATAAAATGACCGCGCGCGCATTCGAGTTTCACTTTGAAGGCATGGATCGCGGCGCAGTGCGCCGGGCCGCCGTGAACGCGGCGTTTGAAAAGCTGATCGAATGCATGCAATAAAGCAGTGGATTAAACTGTCGAAAAACCCGAGAGAGCTCGGAGAAGGTCGAAGGCCTCTCGAACTTCCAATCGTGCCCAGCGGCGTGTACGGTGGGCACGGGGCGATTTTTGCGGCGGAAAATCCTATTTTCCTGAGCAAAAATCGTTTCCTTGCAGTTTTTGCGCCCGAAAATCCGAAAGGATTTCAGCAAAAACTGGTGAGGGTGGCAGTGGCGGGGGAGCTTGCTTCCCCGTCCACTCATCCTGTCAAAATCTCTTTTGACAAGATGGAATTGTCGGCGTCTCCTTGTTGGAGGCGCCGACAATTTTCTTTGATATGCCTTTATTATTCCGCAGCCTTGGGCGCGGGCTCCACACCGGTCTCTTTGGCGAGCGCACCGGTAGGATGCACGCCGGTATTCTCCACCAGCTGATCTACGATCTCCTTCAGTTGCTTCGGACTATAGAAGCCGGCATTGACGTGATAGCGCTTGCCGTCCTTCATCACCAGCGCCATTTCGTGCACGGGGAAGAGCTTATTCTTCTGCCCCGCGCCGGACTTATCCAGCGCGTTGTAGCCCAGATCCTCGATGTAGCCGTATCTGAGCAGCTCTTCAAGCTCAAACTTCTTATCCACGAGCTTGATGTCGTTTTCGCCCTGACGATAAACGAACATCGCGCGCTTTGCGCCGGGCGCGGGCTTGATGTAGAACGGGCAGACGATGTGCATATAGCGCTTGTCGATCTCAATGCGCGTGCATGCGTACATCTTCACATACAGCACCGCCAGCGCGGCGAACAGATAGCTGAACAGCGAGAACGACTGCAGGTATGCGTTTGCCGTGCCCTGCATCTGGCGAACCAGCGTGATTACCGCGTCGCTGATGCACAGCACGCCCAGAACGTAAATCACAATAAACCCGGCCTTATACGGACGGTACTTCTTCATAATTGCCGACACTCCTTAACTGCGATCAATTTTACAACTTATTATATTATATCCGCATACGCCCGAATTGGCAAGCCCTTTTCGCCCGTGCGGCGGCGGCGCAGGCAAAAGTATCGTAAATAAATTCTCTGATGCTTGACAACGAAACAGATGAATGCTAAATTGTTGTTGGTGAAGAGGCAAATGTCTTTTCTCAATTTTATCTACACAAGTTAGTCTTAACTAACTTGCAAGCAGCGATCTGAAGGAGGGGTATTCCATGAAGGTCATCGGATGGGCGATGCTCGCCCTGGGCGCAGCGGCGATCGCGCCGAAGCGCCAGACGCACAATCTCATGAAGTTGCCCTCGTTTGACGGCGTGGCCGAGGTGCGGTCGAGCCTGCCCGGGCGGCTGCGTCTGTATGTGCCTGCCGTAGCGGCCGACCCAGAGCTGGCTGCGCAGACAAAGGCGCAGCTGGAGAGCACGGGTGCGGTGCATCGCGTGGCCATCGAGCCACGCACGGCCTCGGTGCTGATATTATACGATGAGGCGCAGGTCTCCGCCGCCGTGGCGGAGGGCGCGTTCATCAAGCTGATGGGGCTGGACGCGCAGCTTGACAGCCATTCGGACGGCCGCCTGCTGGAAAGCTGGCGGGCGCTGCGCGGCGCAGTAAACCGCGGCCTGCTCTCGGCCACGAACGGCCTGGTGGGGCTGCGCGGGGCAGTAGGCACGGCGCTGAGCATAACGGCGCTCCGGCGCATTGCCGCCGGAAGCATCGGCATGCCCGGCGCGATGACGCTGCTCTGGTGGGCCTCGATGCTGCTTGGAGGCAAGGGCAATGAATAAAATGCAGGAACACTTTCTGCGCACGAGCCTGAAGCCCGTCGTTGAGAGCGACCTGCCCGGACGGCTGCGCATCGGCTTCCGGCGCTATGGGCTATTGCCGGATGAGGCGCGCCCCTACCTGCACTATGTGCGCGACGTACTCGCGATGCTGCCCGGCGTGGCGGACGTGAGCGTGAACGCGCGCATCGGCACGATACTCATTACCTACGACGCCGCCGTCACCAATGCGCGCCAGATATTGCGCTGGGTGGACGTCGTGGTCGATACGGGCATACAGATCGCCAACGAGCGCAGCTGGCAGGCTTCGGACGAAGCGGAGCTGGAACGCCTGGTGCGCGCGCGGCTGATATTGCGGCTGCCGCAGCAAAAAGAAGGGTCGAATCATGATTAAACGCGAAACACAACAGGATCTGATGAAGGGACGCATCGTTCACAGCCTGCCGGGGCGGCTGCGCCTGACGGCGGACGGGCTGTGCCTGCTGCCGGACGAGGCGGCAGAGATTGCCGGCGCGCTGGCGAACATCCGCGGCGTAAGGTGCGCGCGCATCACGCCGCGGATCGGCAGCGTCCTTCTGGAATACGACGAGCGCCTGCTGGATTCGGCTGCGCTGACCGAGCAGGCGGACATGGTGCTGGCGCGGTATTCCATGCCGGCGCTGCGTGCGCGTCACGCCGCGAATTCCGAGGAAGCGCCCGAGGCGCCGATGACCACGACGCGGCTGATGAAGCGTCTGGCGGTAAATGCCGGCGCGCTGGTGCTGGGCAACACGCTGTTCACCGCGCCCATTCTGGGCGGCGCGCTTTCGAAGTTCACCTCGCTGGAGGCGCTGGCGAGCCTGGGGCTGTCCGCGCCGATGGCGCGCGGCGCGCTTCGGGGGCTGAAAAAGGATCTGCGCCCGAACGCCGATTTTCTGACCGTTACGTCGATCGTGGCCAGCCTGCTGCTGGGCAACGCGCATTCGGCGCTGATGATACTGGCGCTTTCCGACATGGCGGAGCTGATGACCTCCTACACCATCGAGCGCACGCGCTCCTCCATTAAAAAGATGCTCTCGGCCGACGAGGGCGACGTGTGGAAGGTCATGCAGGACGGCAGGCTGGAGCGCACGCCCATCGGCAAAATCAGCGCGGGCGATGCAGTGGCCGTACATACGGGCGAAAAGATCGCGGTGGACGGCAAGGTCGTCAGCGGCTGCGCCGTGGTGGATCAGAGCCCGATCACCGGCGAATTCGTACCCGTGGAAAAGCGCCCGGGCGACGAGGTGTTTGCCGGCACCGTGGTCAAGAGCGGCAATATCCATGTAGAGGCGCGCAAGGTGGGCGATCAGACCGTCATTTCGCGCATCGTGGGCATGGTGGAGGCCAGCGAGCTGAAAAAGGCGCCGATACAGCACTACGCCGACAAATTCTCGAATTATCTCGTACCGCTGAATTTCCTGCTGTGCCTGTCGGTATGGCTGGTGACGCGCAACCCGCAGAAGGCGCTCAAGATGCTGGTGATCGATTATTCCTGCGGCATCAAGCTGTCTACCGCCACGGCGTTCTCCGCGGCGATCAATACGGCGGTAAAGCGCGGCGTGCTGATCAAGGGCGGCGCGTACATCGAGCAGATGAGCCGCGCCAACACCGTGCTGCTGGACAAGACCGGCACGATCACCGAGGGCAGGCCCCGCATCGTATCCATGACGATGCTCGTCGACGATATGAGCGAGCAGGAGGCCGTCGCGCTGGCCATGGCCGCCGAGGAGACCAGCACGCACCCGCTGGCGAGCGCCATTCTGACCTACGGCCGCAGCATCGGCGCGGAGATCCCGTCGCACGACGACGTGGTAACGGAGGTCTCGCGCGGCAGCTGCACGAACGTGGACGGCAGGATCGTGCGCGTGGGCAACCTGAAATACATGCAGGAAAACGGCGTGAGAACAAAGCGCCGTCTGAACGAAACGACGAACGCCATCCCCAATTATGTGGGCGTGGATGACAGGATCGTGGCCGTGCTCTATGCGATGGACAGCCCGCGCGAAAACGTGCGCCGCGCCATCAACAGCCTGCGCTACGACGGCGTGGGCGATATCGAGCTGCTGACCGGCGATATGGAATCGCAGGCGCGCGCCGTGGCCGAGCTGGTGGGTGCGGACGGCTTCCGCGCGCAGCTGCTGCCGGAGCAGAAGGCCGAGGCCGTGCTGAAGCTGCAGGCGCAGGGCAACGGCGTGGTGATGGTCGGCGACGGCATCAACGATGCGCCCGCGCTGGCCTACGCCGACGTCGGCATATCGCTGGGCAGCAAGTCCACCGACATTGCCATGGAAACCAGCGATGTGGTCATCAACCGCGATGACCCGATGATGATCCCCAGCCTGCGCAAGCTCTCGCGCGCCACGATGAATATCGTGCAGCAGAACTTCGCCATGGTCATCGCCATCAACACCGTGGGACTGATCCTGGGCGCGGCCAGCGGCATCTCCGTAATGATGAGCGCGCTGCTGCACAACGCTTCCACGATACTGGTGGTCGCCAATTCGCTCAGGCTGATGTTCTTCTCGCCCGGCGAAGGGAGGTAGGCGCATGCGTGATGAAGATCGGGCGCTGCATCTGGACGTGCTCTGCGCGCTGCCGGGACGCATCCGCGTGCAGCTCCAACGGCCCATTTCCGCCGTGGAACGCTTCGAGGCGATTCCCGGCGTGCTCGCCTGCCGCTACAATCCGCGCATTCGCACCCTGCTGTGTGAATACGATAGCGCGTGCGTGAGCGAAGAGCAGCTGATCGTACGGCTGGGCGCAGTGTACGCCGCTACGGCGGAGGCGCGCGTGCTGCACATCAGGCGTTCGGAGGAGCGCGGCTTTTCGATGGCGCCGAGCGGCTATCTAGCGCTGGGCTGCATCGCGCTGGACAGCGCGCTGGCGCTGATGGCCTCGCCGCTGACGCGCTTCAGCCGCTGGCTCTCCACCGGTGCGACGCTGGCCGCCGTGGTGGAGCACGGCTATCAGGAGCTGCACGTTCGCGGCAGCTTTGATCCCGAGGTCATGTCCGTGGTGTATCTGATAAACTCCATCGGCAAGCCCGGCGGCAGTCTGGCCAGCCCCGTGGCGTGGGCGCTGACCTTCGGCCGCCACCTGATCCCCCGCGCGCCGCGCGAGCAGGCCTATCTGGTGAAGCGCGCGGAACGGGAAGTGACCCTGACGCCCGTGAAGGGCAACGAAAGCGAGCTGGCCTTCGCGGGCAGCATGCTGCAGCGCGGTATGGAAATGCTGGCGCGCAAATAACGACGATATTGATTTACGAGGAGGAATACAATTATGTTGGGCAACAATCCGCTGGTAAAGGGCATTCTGATCGGTGTGGGCGCGAGCGTGGTCGGCTTCTGCGCCTACAAGCACAATGAGGAAAAGGTGGACAATTTCCTGCGCCGCCACGGCGTGAAGGTAAAGACCCCCACCGCCGGCTTTGAGACCATGTCCGTCGAAGACCTGATGCGCACGAAGGAGAGCATCGAGGATCTGATCGCGGAAAAGGAAATGCAGGAGCAGAGCGTGACCGTAGAAGCGGAACCCGCCGAGGCCTGAAGCTGAAAATGAATGCTGGGGACTGCCTCGCCTGAGGCAGTCCCTCAGCCTGTCAAAATCGCTCTTGACAAGCTGTGTGGACGAGGGAGCACGCTCCCCCGCCACTGCCACCCTCACCAGTTTTTGCTAAAATCCTTCGGATTTTCGGGCGCAAAAACTGCAGGGAAACGATTTTTGCGCCCGGAAAATTCCATTTTTCATTTTCCCAACACCGCGCGCGCCAGCGCTGCATGGTCGCGGGCATATCCCTTTTTCAGCCGGCGGCATATTTCTGCGGCGCTTCAAATGCGCCATGGCAAAATCTGCACGCCCCGTTGAGTTTTATCCGAACGTGTGTTATAATTTAATCATATAAAGACCTGCGCGCTCGCCGCGGCAATATCGCGCGCCTGTGCCTGCGCGCGGGTCAATATCGCCTCCACGTCCGCGCCGAAGGTGTCCAGTCCATCGGCGATGGCGCTGTAAAAACGGCGCACGCCCAGCAGCTGCCCCGTCATGGCGCGAAGATAGCCGCCGCCCCAGTCGTTTTCACCGATCGGGCTGCCTGCGCTGGTGAAATACGCCAGCGCCTGCGCGCGGCACAGGCCCACGGGCAGATCGTTTTCATAGGTGAAGGTCACGCCGGATATGCAGATGCGCTCAAAATAGGCCGCCAGCATCGCCGGAAACTGAAAATTCCAGTAGGGTGCGCAGATCTCGACTACATCTGCTTCGGCAAACTGCCGCGCGAGCGCGAGGCTCGCGCCGTCGACCCGGCCTTCGTTCCGCGCGCGTACATCCGCGCCGGTCAGCGGCATGAGCGCCAGATCGCTGAGCCGCAGCTCCGTAAGCTGCGTATCCGGCAAGCGGCGCATAAATTCATCGCGAAACGCCGCGCCCAGGCGATAGC
>CAKUOX010000071.1 GCA_934670175.1 uncultured Clostridia bacterium
CGCGGGATCAGATCCTTGATGGCGCGGGTTTCGATGTGGCCGATGTGCGGCTTGCCGTTCGCGGTCGGCGGGCCGTCGAAGAAGGTGAACGTGTCCGCGTCCTTGCGCAGCTCCACGCTCTTTTCAAATATCTTCTTTTCCTTCCAGAATTTCAGCACTTCCTTTTCGCGCGTCAGGAAGTCCATTGAAGTGGAGACCTTTTCAAACATGGCACTTCATCCTCCAAAATAAAAATATCGCCCTCATCCCTTGGGACGAAGACGCTCGCGGTACCACCCAGATTGACGCGGCATTTAACCGCATCCACTCATTGCCGGCTGTAACGGGCCGACCCGGCGAAGCCTACTTGACGCGGCGTTCGGTTCGCTGCTCGGAGGCGATTCCCTGAAGCTGCCGCCCTCCGGACTTTCACCCGACTCCGGTTCGCTTTGCGGGGCTGTTTTCAGGCGCTCCTCTTCTGCGCAGATGGATTTATTGAGGTGTAAGGATCTGCAAAGCCGAAGCCCTGCGTATCCTTCGAGATATTCCTATTATAGCCGCATTTGCCGCGGCTGTAAAGGGGCTGAGGGCTTTTTTAACCCAAAGCTATCAGCGCGCGCGGCGCAGGCGATCCAGAAGCCCCGTGCGCACGCCATGCTGCACGCTTTCGGCGTCTCGCAGCGCCCGAAGATACTTTGCGTTTTCAGGCTGCTGGTGCGCGGCGACGGACAGATAGATCAGCGCCTTGCGCGTCTCGTTCATTTTCAGCAGTATCGCGCCGAACAGGTAATTCCATTCCGCGCAGCGCGTGGCGACGCTCATCAGCAGCCGGCGCGCGTTCAGATACTGACCGCCGGCGATCAGCTCTTCGATGCGCCTTAGTTCGCCGCCCTCGTCCACAGCGGCGGCCCTGCGCGGCGCGCGGCGGATGCAGGCCTGATAGGCGGCGTTTATTTCGGCCATTTTTTCATTGGCCCAGTCGCGCTCGGGCCCCTCGGCAAAGCGATCCGGATGCCAGCGGCGCGCCAGCGCGCGATAGGCCGCGCGCACCTCGGCAAAGGTCGCCGTTTCCGGAAGCTGCAGCACATGGTATGCGTTCAAAGGATCTCACCTCAGATATAGGCTATTCGACAAGCGTTCAACATAAAACCGATTATAGAATAAAAAAACGCGCACTGTCAAGCGCAAGATGGTAAATATTGCAAATGTGTTGCATACAAATGACACATGTTCCGCACGGCATACGAAAACTTGAACCTTTCGCATATCTGTTTACAGCCGCCTGCCGGGCGCGTAAAATAGTACCATTGATGAATATCCGGGGGGCTTTTATGCCCTGAACGGATGCATAAGAGGACGTGTTAGGCTTGCAGAGGCGAACGACGGGTCGAAGGTCAAGACGGCGGCTGAGCTATAATGCCAGAACGCTTATTTGGCTCATGCTGTTTTTTCCGGTGGGGCTTACCCGTATGCTCAGTCCGGCGTGCAGCTGGCGGCGCGGCGTGAAGTGCGCCGTATCCGGACTGCTGGCGGCGGCACTGGCGGCGGTGCTGCTCTGGCCCTCGCCATATACCCGTCCGCGCGGCGGCATTGAGCTGTATGGCGATAATATGTCCGTTGAGATCTACGGGCCGCAGCTGCCGGAGCACATCGTCGGCGGCTATACGACGGTGGCGAGCGATTCCGGCGTGCTGGCGGATACCTCGGCGGATGAGGCGACGCTCTACGTCTACGCCCTCGAGGGCGCTGCCAACTACCACATGCCCACCTGCAATTACGCCTACGCCAGCGCACAGCGCCTGACGGTGTACGAGGCCTACTACCTGGGCTATACGCCCTGCAAGATCTGTAACCCGCCGGTCTACACCGGTTTGCAATAATCAATGATAATATATGCCGCGCCGGATGCTTTAAGAACATCCGGCGCGATTTTTTATTGGCAGAGGTTAGCAAAAAACGAAATTTTACAGGTCGACGTGTTCCAACAGCAGCAGCGGCTTGTCCTCAGAGATTCTGCAGCTCTGCTGCGCAAGGGAACACGTCGACGATTCTATTCGAAATAGCTGATTACTTGCGCACCATCAGTATGCCGCAGCAGTTTTCGCCGCAGTGACAGGTGATGGAACAGCCGGCGCGGGTCTCGTAGACCTCGGCAAACGGTATCGCGCTGCGCACGATGTCGAGTATGGAATCGATGGCGACATTGGAAACGCCGGTATGGGTGATGAATACGCGCTGGGGCACGATTTCATCCTTTGCGCGCAGCCGGTCGGCCAGATACTGGCGCAGGCAGCGCTCATAGGTGCCGCGGTACTTTTTGCCCACGACCATCTTGCCGTTCACGACCTCGATGCAGGGACGGATGTGCAGTACATTTGCGCCCAGCAGCGAAAGCATGCTGCACCGGCCGCCCTTGTACAGGTAGTCCAGCCGGTCGAGGATGAACGAGGTGTCGATTTTATCCACCATCGCGCGCACCTCTTCGGCAATCTGCTCGGCGGGCATGCCGGCGTTCGCGCGGTCGTATGCCTCGGCGACCAGCAGCGCCGTGCCGCTGGACAGGTTGCGCGAATCCACGCAGTAGACCGGAAGCCCCTCCGCCGCGAGCGTCGCGTTCTGATGGCAGCAGGAGAAATCGGAGCTGATGTTGAAGTGGATCACCGCGTCGCAGTCCTCAAGCAGGCGCGTGAACACCGCGCGGTAATCCTCGCTGTTCACAGCCGCCGTCTTTGGCAGCGGCGCGCCGCCGTTTACGCGGGAAATGATCTCGTCGGGTGTGATGTCTACGCCGTCGCGGTGGCTCTTGCCCTCCAGATCGACCGTCAGCGGAATGGATTCTACGGGATAGCGCGCCAGAAATTCGGCGTTCATATCGCAGGTGCTGTCCGCGCTGAAACGAATTTTCATATTCGGCTTGTCCTCCATATGTATGGATATATTCCAAGTTTAGATTATCACAGATTGCCGGGCAAGTCAAATTAAAAATGCGCATGGCGCGCGATGAAGGCGTCTACGGCGCGCCAGTAGGCATCGGGATCGACGAGAACGCTTTCGGCATGCGCAGCGCCGGCTACGACCAGCTGCGCCTTCGCGCCGCCTGCGGCGGCATAGGCGCGTTCTAGCATGCCGAGCGGTACAAAATCGTCCGCGCCGCCGTGTATCATCAGCAGCGGCAGCGTGCTGCGGCGCAGCGCGGCCTCACCATCGCCGTCGCGCAGCGGCGAATAACCTGCCAGCAGGCGGCAGGGCAGGTCGGACAGATGCAGAAACAGGGCCGCAGGCAGATGATAATAGCGCTTCAGCTGCCATTTCATCTCGTCGCGCAGCGATACATAACCGCAATCCTCAATGGCACAGACCACGTTGCCGGGCAGCGCTTCGCCCAGCGCGTTCATTACCGTCGCGCTGCCCATCGAGACGCCCATCAGTATGATCTCCGGCGAATTAAAGCGGCGGTTAAGCTCGTCAATCCAGCCAAGCAGATCCAGCCGGTCGAGCCAGCCCATGCCGGTATAGCGCCCCTCGCTGTCGCCGTGCGCGCGCGCATCCGGCAGCAGCAGGGAAGCACCCATGCCGTAAAAGTGCCGCGCAAAGTGCGCCATGGAGGCACCGTGGGCATGGTAGCCGTGGCACAGGATCACAAAGCGCCGCGCATCGCCCTGCACAAGCAGGCGCGCACGCAGCCGAAGCCCGTCGAACGACTGAATGAAGGCGTCGGTCTGCGGCGCAGCCTTCAGCCAGCCGCGATCCATGCGGAATGCGGCAGGGCCGCCGCCGTGCCCGCCGCCCTTGCGCCTGCGCGGCCGCCGCAGCCCGAAATACACCACGCTCAGCCCGCAGATCGACGCGATCAGCGCCGCTGCGATTAGAATCCAGATAAGCATTGCGATGTTCTCCAAGCAGTTATAATTTGAGCCTGCTGCAGAAAGCGTGCTCCGCAGCAGGCCTAGTCCACTGCCAAACCCCGCAAACGCAGAAATTTCCTGAACAGCTTCTAACGAAGCTAAAATTTCTGCTTGCATCGTCAACACGGGCTGCAAAATCGGTTACATACGTTGAAGCAGTCGCCGCACTGCTTGCGGCAGCGGCGACCAGCCCGCGCTGGAATCCGAAGGATTCGCGCGGCGCTGCCGGAACTTTGCTTCGCAAAGTCTCCGGTGCGTTATAGTATGCGCCCTCATTTGTAGCCCGCGTTTTCTTGCCTTGCGAGGTTTCTCAGTGTCCGGCAGTCTGTTGACTTGGTCAACATCCTGAGCCTGCTAGTAGCAGGCTCGCAATATGTGCCGGCGCCGTCAGCCGATATATGCGGCCAGCAGCTTCAGCGTGTTTTCCACGCCGTCGCGGTGGCTGCGCTCGTAGCCGTGGCTGGCGTAAACGCCCGGGCCGATCAGGCCGTGCTTCACGTCGTAGCCCGCGCTCAGCGTGGCCTCCACGTCGGAGCCGTAATGCGGGTAAACGTCCACGGCGTAGGCCGCGCCCGCGCGCTCGGCGGCGTCGATCAGCTTCAATACGATCTCGCGGCAATAGGGACCGCGGCTGTCCTTGGCGCAGATGGAGACCATGCGCTCGGTACAGCCAAGTCCGTTGCCCACACAGCCCATATCCACCGATATGGCCTCGGTCACACCCGCCGGTACAGAGGCCGAGCCGCCGTGACCCACCTCTTCGTACACGGTGATGTGCGCCCAGACGCGGCGCTTGGGCGAAACGCGGCCGTCATGGATACATTTCGCCAGCCCCAGCAGCACGCCCACGGACAGCTTGTCATCCAGAAAGCGGCTCTTGATATAGCCGCGCTCGGTGATGCGCACGCGCGGGTCGAAGCAGACGTAGTCGCCCACGCCCACGCCCAGCGCGCGCAAATCCTCGGCACTGGATACGTCCTCATCCAGCACAAGCTCCACGCTGTCCCAGTTGCGCGCGGTGCTGTTGTAGTCGCCGTTGACGTGGATGGAAGCGTTGATCAGCTGAAGCGTGCCCTCGAGCTTTTTGCCGCTGCGGGTAACGACCACGGCGTTTTCCGTTTCGGCATTGTTGGCGTTCATGCCGCCCAGGTTCGTCAGATGCAGCCGTCCGTTTGATTTCAGCTCGCACACCATTGCGCCCAGCGTGTCGCAGTGCGCCTCCAGCAGCAGCGCGCCGTCCGCGCTGTCCGCGCCGCCAAAATCGACCAGCAGGCTGCCCTTGCGCGTGACCTGCACGTCAAAGCCCAGCGCGGCAAATTCCTGCCGCAGCCAGGCGATGGCGTTTTCGGTATAGCCGGTCGGGCTGCCGATATTCAGCAGCCCGCACGTCTTTTCAAGGATAAAATCAGTATACGTTTTCATGCTTCTTTATAGGCGGCTTCGATCAGCCCGAACAGCTTTTCGTCGCGGCTCAGCCCCATGTATTTTTCAATGACGTAGTCCACGCCGTGCTCCTTGAGCGCGTTCTGAATCTCCGGTGCGGTGGCGTCGCCCTCCTGGTCGAACTTCAGCGCGGCCACGATGCCGCGGATGATCGGGCTGGGATCCACACCCTGCTCCATCGCAAACAGCGCCGCGCCCACGATGCGGTCGTTCCTGCGCAGCTTGCGCACGGGATCCGCACCCACGCGCGCCACGGTGTCCTTCAGCGCGCGGTTCTGGAAGCGGAACAGCAGATCGACCACGTTGCTCTCCACATTTTCGCGAATGCCCTCGCCGAACTTGTGGATCAGCGCCTGCGCGCTGGCGTTCATCGCGGCCTTGGCGGCCTCGTAGATCTCCGGATCGGCGATCGCTTGCCAGATGTATTCATAGCCCTTCTGCTTGCCCAGATATGCGCAGACCGCGTGGCCGCCGTTGTGCAAAAACAGCTTGCGCTTGATGTAGAATTCAAACGGGGTGTAGGGGATGAGCCCCTTGAGCTCAGGAATCTCGCCGCGGAAGGCGTCCTTATCCACGGGCAGCTCGCAATAGGGCTCCACGCAGATCAGCAGCGGATCCTGCGCGCGCATTTCGGGGGTCAGCGGCGGCACCATGCGGCCGATGGAGGCTTCCACCAGACCCAGGTTCTTGTCCGCCCAAGCCTTCTGCTCGTCGGTCAGGCAGGCGTTGATCCAGCCGCGCATCAGCACGTCGGCTTCCAGCTGGTTCTCGCACAGGATAATATCCAGCGGCTTGCCGCTGCGCTCCATGCGCGCGACCACGCCCTTGGCGATGACCGGCGCGATCTTCGGCAGAATGTTCACGCCCACGGCCGTTGCCATGATGTCGCAGCTCACGATCTCGTCAATCGCCTGCTCGGTGGTAGAGTTCACGGCGCGCACGGGCTTAACGGTGGTGTTCACGGTTTCCGCGTTGGAAACGATGCGCACCGTGTATTCGCCGCGGCGGGTCATTTCGTCGATCAGGCTCTGCATGATGTCCAGAAAGACCACCTCATAGCCGGAATCGGCGAAGACCTTGCCGATAAAGCCGCGGCCGATATTGCCGCCGCCGTACATAATTGCCTTTTTCATGAGAAAACGCCCTCTTTCCGAAAAAATTATCCTGATAAATTATACCACAATTTCGCTTGAATTCCTGCACTTTTGCAAAAAATAAAAAGAATTGTCGGCGTTCCATTACAGGAAAAGGAAAAATCGCTAGCGCATTCCCTTACGCACGGGAGCCGCCGTATGATGGCGGCTGAGACCAGCGCTGCAGGACATGAATGGCGCGTCAAACCGCAAAAGCCTTTTTGCTAATTTCTGTAATTAATAAAAAGCAGCCGAATTCAATCGACTGCTTTAAAATCACGCTCAGCGCTCGGTGCCGACGCAGAACAGCGCCAGCGTGCCGGGGCCGGAATGCGCGCCGACCACGGGGCCGACATAGTTTACGATGACCTCGGGAACGCCCAGATCGCGCTTGAGCGTTTCAGCAATGGCGTTCGCCTCGTCCGCACAGCCGCCGTGGCTGATGAACATCGTCTGCGTTTTGGGATCGATCGCGCGCTTTTCCACCTCGCTGATGAGCCGCTTGATGGAGGCCTTGCGCCCGCGCGCCTTGTCCACCAGCTTCAGCAGGCCCTCGTTGTCCATGTGCATTACGGGCTTAATGCCCAGCACCGAGCCGATCAGCGCCGATGTGGCGCTTACGCGGCCGCCGCGCTTTAAGTGCATCAGGTCGTTCACGGTGAACCAGTGGCAGATGTGCAGCTTGGTCTCTTCGGCAAAATCGCGCACCTCTTCGATGGTCTTGCCTGCCTGCTTCTGCTGCCAGCACAGATACACGATCAGCCCTTCGCCCAGCGACGCGCACAGCGTATCTACGGTGTAGATTTTGCGCTCCGGATATTTTTCGTGGAGCACCTGCGCCGCCATGGCGCCCGCGGAATAGGTGCCGCTCAGGCCGGAGGAAAAGCCGAGGTAGAGAATGTCCTTGCCCTCCGCAAGCACCGGCTCCATCGCGGTCTCAAAGGCATGCTGGTTGACCGCCGAGGTCTTGACCTCCGTCGCCTTGGGAAGCATATTGTAGAAATCTACATAGGTAATGTATTTTTCATCCAGTGTGTTCGGATAGCTTTTGCCATCCATGTTCAACGTCAGCGGCAGCACCTGCAGCTGCATTTTGCTTGCCAGCGCCTGCGGCAGGTCGCAGCTGGAATCTGTAAAGAGAACATATTCACTCACAGCGAAATTCACCTCGCCAATCTTTTTTTAGATTTTACCACGCTTTGTCGATCTGGGTCAACAGAAATAGTATGGCGAAATGTATAATATAATATTAAATTTTGAATGATCTAGTTTTCAAAACCAGATTCAGAACCTCAGACTCTCCAGCGCGGCGCTGATCTGCGCATCGCTGAGCCCGCTGACGCCCACACAAAGCACATTTTTGCCGTTGGCGAAGAGATAGAGCCGATAATCGCGCCCCTGAATGGCACAGGCAAAGGCGGCGCAGCGGTTTTCGCCGAAGGTGATTTCGGAAACGGCGGCGTTTTCGCCCAGAATATCGCGCGCTGCCTCGGCGGCGGCAGTCATGCAGTCGGCCTCCGAATCGCAGATGGTCAGCAGCAGCATGCCGCCATTGCCGTCTGCGGCTACGGCCAGCGTGCGCGCCGCGCCCTCGAAGTCGGCCTGAACCGCCGCTTCGTAGCCCGCTGACGCTTCTTCATCCAGCAGCGTCAGGCCGTAGGGCAGGTTGAGACGCACCTCGTCGCAGGTAAACAGCTCGCCTGCGGGCACGGCCGTCGGCACGGTGGTGGTTGGCGCAGCTGTGGCCGCCGGCGCGGACGCGGAAGTTGCCGCTTCGGTGGGCAGCGCGACCTCCGCCAGCGCGCATGCGGCCGGCAGGGTCAGGCAGATAAGCAGAGAGATCAAGCGCTTCATGATGATAACGCCTCCTTTGTAAATAAACGCATCGGGCTCCCCGCGCATGGCAGGGAAGCCCGATCGCTGAAATTATGCGCCCTGAATGCGTGCGTTGGGCTCCGGCTCCTTGGGAAGCTCCGGCAGCGCGCGCACCAGCACGGGCTTTTCCTTGCCCAGAACGGCGTCCTGCGTGATGATGCACTTGGAGACGCCCTCGATGCTGGGCAGGTCGAACATGGTATCGGTCATCACACCCTCAATGATGGCGCGCAGGCCGCGCGCGCCGCTCTTGCGTTCGAGCGCAAGGTGGGCGATGGCCTTCAGTGCGTCCGGCGTGAATTCCAGGTCAACATTATCGAAGCTGAGCAGCTTGGCATACTGGCGCACGAGCGCGTTCTTCGGCTCGGTCAGAATGCGGATCAACGCTTCTTCATCCAGCTGGTTCAGCGTTACCAGTACGGGCAGGCGGCCGACAAATTCCGGAATCAGGCCGAATTTCAGCAGATCCTCGGGGCGCACCTGCGCCATGATTTCCTCGCTGCCGCGCTGCAGCTTGGAATGGATCTCCGCGCCGAAGCCCATCGTCTTCTTGCCGATGCGGTTTTCAACGATCTTTTCAATGCCGTCGAACGCGCCGCCGCAGATGAAGAGGATGTTCGAGGTGTCGATCTGAATGAATTCCTGGTGCGGATGCTTGCGCCCGCCCTGCGGCGGCACGGAAGCGATGGTGCCCTCCAGGATCTTCAGCAGCGCCTGCTGTACGCCCTCGCCGCTCACGTCGCGCGTGATGGACGGGTTCTCACTCTTGCGGGCGATCTTGTCGATTTCGTCGATATAGATGATGCCGCGCTGCGCCAGCTCTACGTCGTAATCGGCGTTCTGGATCAGCCGCAGCAGGATGTTTTCCACATCCTCGCCCACATAGCCGGCCTCGGTCAGGCTGGTGGCGTCGCCAATGGCGAAGGGCACGTTCAGAATCTTGGCCAGCGTCTGCGCAAGATAGGTCTTGCCGCAGCCGGTGGGGCCGAGCATTACGATGTTGGACTTCTGCAGTTCAACGTCGTTGCGCTTGTTGTTCATGAAGCGAATACGCTTGTAGTGGTTGTATACCGCCACGCACAGCGCCTTCTTGGCAGCCTCCTGACCCACGACGTACTGATCAAGCACATCCTTGATCTCCTGCGGCGTTTTGATCTCGATTTCGCCGCTGGCGTTCACGCTGTCCACATCGTCGGAAATGATCTCCTGACACAGCAGAATGCACTCGTTGCAGATGTAGGCGTTCGGACCGGCCACGAGCCGCCGCACCTGATCCTGCGTCTTGCCGCAGAAGGAACAGCGCACGCTCTTGCTGCCGTTAAAATCTTCCTTGTTTGCCATGCTTTATCTCCTAGGAGCGATGATTTCGTCGATCAGGCCGTAATTCAGCGCCTCTTCCGCGCTGAGGTAGTGGTCGCGCTCGACGTCGCGTTCGATGGTCTTGAGCGGCTTGCCGGTGTTCTGCGCCAGCAATTCGTTCATCGTCTTTTTGATCTTCAGGATCTGGTCGGCCTGGATCTGAATGTCCGTGGCCTGGCCGCGCGCGCCGCCGAGCGGCTGATGGATCATGATCTCGGCGTGCGGCAGCGCCTTGCGCTTGCCCTTCGCGCCGCCCGCCAGCAGGAACGCGCCCATAGAGGCCGCCAGGCCCACGCACAGCGTGGAGACCTCGCACTTTAGGTAGCGCATCGTGTCATAGATCGCCATGCCCGCGGAAACAGAACCGCCGGGGCTGTTGATGTAGAGCATGATGTCGGCGTCCGGATCCTCCATTTCCAGGAAGAGCATCTGTGCGACGACCAGATTGGCGAGACTGTCGTCGATTTCGCCGCCGAGGAAGATGATGCGATCCTTCAGCAGGCGGGAAAAAATGTCGTAGCTGCGCTCGCCGCGCGTGGTTTGTTCAATAACGTAGGGCACCAGAT
>CAKUOX010000072.1 GCA_934670175.1 uncultured Clostridia bacterium
CCGCCTCCGCTTCCAGCAGGTTATTCAGCGTTTCTTCGACGCTTTCGCGTACCAGTTCCCGGATTTCCCCCTTGATTGCTTCCTCATTCAGTGTTACAATCTTTTCGGACATGGTCTCTGTCTCCTTTCGAATGTTTGTCGTGCAACTTCATTCTACCAGATGACGCTGACCTTGTCCCTTGTTTTTGGGGGACGGTTTTCAATTCTTCATTTCTGGATTTTGCGCAACTTATTGTACCTTATCCACTTGGACCATTTACAACGTAGACCCTGCGGGTGTCGCCTTTTGTATTCTTTATGTAAATATCAACTGCTTCAACATCTTCAACCACAACATCCTGATAGTGAGCGTCTTTTATATAAGGGACGGAGATAAATACAAGGGCGCAAAGGACTGCAATGAGTCCCAGAATGGCCTTTTTACGAGTCATATTCCAAAATTTCGGAAACAGTACAAATGATCCACATCCCAGTATATAAGACAAGTGAATCCATTTCTATCCAACCAGCAATCCCAGATTATCCGCTCCATACGTCCTCCAACATCTGTTTAGCTTAACATTACAAATACATGTCTTTTAACGCCTATTGTAGCGAGACTGGGTATTGTGCGTACGCCTGCTTTGATCCCTCGCATCCAATGTACTCGCATGGATTTACCGTTCTATTACCACCATTCAAGCACACCAATACACTTTAGAAGAATCATAATACAGCATATGGCAATATTCAAAGTCGCTATGAAAAAGACGATCTCATGAAACCTTTGAAAGCCCTTTTCGGACAAAATCTGGTCTAGCGCTTTTTTCTGATATTCTGGTTGCTCTATAAGGTGTTTGTGCATTGGATAATCGTCGAGCCAATAATGAATAAACGAAACAACTATATACAATGTTGACAGCACAAAACCATCCTTCCTTTAATCATGTGCCGGCATTAATGAATCTGCTACAGTTAAGGTTATAGTATCAGCTCCGCAGATTGTCCGGCTCAGATTTCTCGTCGTAGATGAAGAGACGGATTGCGTTTATCCAGTGTCGCTGCCAGCAAACCAGTGGTGGCAAGTCATCACTCCATGGATCGTAACTGTATTCTACCACGTTTGCGTCGTTCAGGTCAACGATTCCGACAATATCGCCTTGCAAGTTATGAGCATAGTGGTACATGGCGTTATTCCACTCCACAAACACGGGCGAGACTGCACGACATAGAAGAAATACAGAGCTAGTCTATCGAAAAACTATCTTGTCTTCCAGGTCGCTATTATAGCACTTTTAACGGGTTAAATCTGGAGGAGCTGTCCTCCCAGAATAAATCTGTACTGTTTGCAATTTTTGAATGATACTGGGCAGCGAGCGATACAATGTGATACTCGTCATACAAAAGCAGGCCGATTTCGTTCTACACGAAACCCGCCTTGCTGTGAATAATCATCATTCCTCTGCCGAAGCGCGCTGCGAAAGCAGGGCGCAGATATCCTCAACCGCGCGCTGTTCATCCGCGCCATCGGCCGTTACCGAGACCCTCGCGCCGCGCCGCAGATCCATAGCCAATATACCAATCAGCGAATCCACGCAGAATCTGGAGCCGCCGTTATCGAGATATATCTCTGAAGTATAGGCCGACGCCCGATGCGCCAGCTGCGCCGCAAAATCCGGCGTGATGGAAGCGCATGCGGAAAACACGGTCTCCAACCTGGTCATTTGCGTTCACCTCCTCTTATTCAAAAATCCAATTCCTCCCCGCACTTCAGCTTCAGGGCAATTTCCGAAATTCGCTTCAGGCGCGCGTTTACGCCGGACTTACCGATGGGCGGCGACAGCATATCGCCCAGCCCAGCCAGCGGCGTAGCCGCGTTGTTCAGGCGTGCCTCGGCAATATCACGCAGCGATTTAGGCAGCTTGTCGAGCCCGATCTCAGCATCGATATAGCGTATATCCTCGATTTGCCGCAGCGCCGTCTCCATTGCGCGGTTAATATTGGAATTATCACAATTCAGCTGACGATTCACGCGGTTGCTGACGCCCTTTTTGATGCGCACGTTTTCCAGCGCCAGCACGGCCTGGCTCGCGCCCATCAGCGTCAGCATATCGCATACATCGTCGCTCTTTTTTAAGTATACCACATTCTTGGACTTTCTGCACGCTTTTTTTGCCGATATTTCATAATAATTCAGATTTTTTATAACGCAGTTGGCAAACTCGTCGTTTGGAGCGGCGATTTCTATGTGGTATTCCAGTTCAGGGTTCGCCATTCCGCCACAAATCATGAATGCGCTCTTAATAAAGGCGCGCTTGCAGCAGGCAAATCCCGTCAGGTCGTCCGGCGGTGCAGACCGAATGCCAAAGGGCTCGGACGGATCGTAGAGCTCAGCCTCCCTCATCAGCACCTCGGACGATGCTTCCGGTATCGCCAGCTGATAGCGCGTCGCACCGCCCAGAGAATTGCTTTGCAGCGTTCTGATCTGCGCGCTGACCTGAAAATGGCGCTTGAGCAGCTGAAAATAGTGGCGCACCACCGCGGCCTCCGTAGCCGTGATGGACAGCAGATAGCTGCCCGCGCCGCCAAAGCGATAGGAAATACCGCCGCACGCCAATAGCGCCGCCGCCAGCTCCGCACGCGCACAACAGCGCTCTATACAAAGCTCGCGCGCCATTTCGGCGCGCGCGTTCGATGCAAATGACATTCAGTCCTCCCCTACGATGCGAACCTCGGTCTCCAGCGCTACGCCGGTCTCCGCCAGCACGCGCCGCTGAACCAGTGCAATCAGCCCCAGTATGTCCGAGGCTGTCGCGCCGCCGGTATTGACAATGAATCCGGCATGCTTTTCGCTCACCTGCGCGCCGCCCACGCGCGCACCCTTCAGACCGCAGCCCTCAATGAGCGCTCCGGCAAAATGTCCTTCGGGACGCTTGAAGGTCGACCCCGCGCTCGGCAGATTCAGCGGCTGTTTGTCGCGGCGGCGGGCGTTGAGATCCTTCATGCGCGCCATGATCTCCGCCGGATCATCCGCGTGCAGCTCAAATGCGGCCTCCAGCACAATGCCGCCCGTGCGCAGCGGCAGCGTGCTGCGGTATGACATCTGCATCTCATCGCGGCTGAGTGTGCGCACCTCGCCGTCCAGCAGCACCGTTGCGCAGCTGAGCACATCCGAAAGCTGGCCGCCATAAGCGCCGGCATTCATCGCACAGCCGCCGCCCAGCGTACCCGGAATGCCGCTGGCAAATTCCAGGCCGGACAGCCCCGCCTCCTGTGCCGCTGCTGAAACGCGCGCGAGCATCGCGCCCGCCTGCGCCCGCAGACACGCGCCTTCCACACCGATGCGCGCCATATGCTCGCCCAGCACGATCACCAGACCGCGCACGCCGCCGTCGCGCACCACCAGATTCGAACCGTTGCCGATCACCAGCGCGCCCGCGCCCTGCGCCCGCGCCAGCGCCATAGCGCGCTGCAGCTCCTCCGCGCTCTGCGGAAAGAACATCACGTCCGCCGGCCCGCCCACGCGGAACGTGGTATGGCGGCACATCGGCTCATTCATCAGCACGCGGCCCTGCGCAAATTCGGCGATGGCATTATATAGCGTCTGCATAGATCAATTCTCCCCGCGTCAGAAATTGAAATAGATAAAGGGATTGTAGCCATTGACAGCGATATAGCTGATGGAGATCGCCGTGAGCGCCACCAGGCAGACCGCGCCGACCACACGCACGACGTCCTCGTTCACGCGCAGCTTCTGCACGATGAAATCACGCACCGGCAGGCCGCAGATCAGCGCCGCCACGAAGAACCAGAGGTATTCGTGCAGCAGCACGCCCGTCACGCTGTTCCACAGCGGCGTGCCGCTGACGCCCAGCAGCGTCCCATACATCGTCCAGGCATGCGGCAGGTCGCTGCAGCGAATCATTACCGTGAAGAACACCACCATCACCATCGCGTACAAATGGCCAATCGGGTGCTTTTCCATCCACTTTCCAAGGCCGGTAAAGCGCTCAATGGCCAGCATCACGAAAAAGCCGATGCCCCAGAACACATACGTCCACGCCGCGCCATGCCACAGGCCGGTCAGTGACCAGACCATGAACATGTTAAACAGCAGCCGCCACTTGCTCTTGACCCGACTGCCGCCCAGCGGTATGTACAGATAATCCTGAAACCAGCTGGTAAGCGATATATGCCACCTGCGCCAGAAGCCCGCGACCGATTTGGCGATAAACGGGAAGCGGAAGTTTTCCAGGAAATGGAAGCCGAACATCCTGCCAAGGCCGATGGCCATGTCGGAATAGCCGGAAAAATCGTAATAGACCTGCATCAGATACGCCGCCGCCGCAATCCACGCGCCGCCCACGGACAGGTTCGCCCGATCCAGTCCGAACAGCGTATCCACCAGCAGACCCAGGTTGTTTGCCAGTATCGTCTTTTTACAAAAGCCCACCAGGAAGCGGTGCACGCCCGCCACGAAATCCGGCCAGTTTTCCACGCGCCCTTCAATTTCGTCCGCTACTGTCTGATAGCGCACGATCGGGCCGGCGATCAGCTGCGGGAAGAACGACACATACAGGCAAACGTTGAAGAAGCTCTTCTGCACCTTGCCGTCGCCGCGATAGACGTCGATGACATAGCTCATCGCCTGGAAGGTAAAGAACGATATGCCGATGGGCAGCGCGATTTCCGGCACGGGGAACGACAGATTGAACCACGCCCGAATGTTGCCCAGCAGCCAGCTCAGGTATTTATATGTGCCCAGCAGCCCAAGATTCAGCACCACCGCCAGCACCAGCGCGAGCTTGGCGTGCCCGCCGTTTTCCCGCTTTTTCTCGCGGTCAACCCACAGCGCCAGCAGCCAGTTCATTGCAATGGACGCCACCATAACCGCCACAAACTTCGGCTGTCCCCAGGCATAGAAGCCCAGCGAGGTTATGGTGAGGAACATATTGCTCGCCTTGCGCCATTTTTTCAAAATCGCGTAGCCCGCCAGCACAAAGGTGAGAAAGAAATACAGGAACACATTGCTGGAAAATACCATACCGAGCTTCTCCTCAATTCTTCAGGTAATACCGCCCAAATGCACTTGTGCAGCGGCGAATGGTGCGCGCGGCCCTGCCCTTAATCAAAGCTGCAAAGCCATACGTTCATTTCGCCGTCGAATTCGGGCATATTCACGCGCACGAATTCACTCTGCGAGGTAGGAATATTCTTTCCGGCAAAATCGGCGCGGATGGGCAGCTCACGATGGCCGCGATCCACCAGCACCGCCAGCTGGATCCGCCGCGCGCGGCCCACGTCCATCATCGCGTCCATCGCGGCGCGCGCGGTGCGGCCCGTATAGAGCACGTCATCCACCAGCACCACGGTCTTACCGTTCACATCGAAGGGAATATCGGTGCGGTTGAGCGTCGGATCCTTGGAAAGGTGGGTCAGATCGTCCCGATAGAAGGTGATATCCAACGAGCCCACGGGCACGGACGCGCCCTCTACGCGCAGTATGGCCTCAGCCAGCATCCGCGCGATGGGATCGCCGCGGCGTCGTATGCCCACCAGCACCACGTCGTCCACGCCCTTGTTGCGCTCGATGATCTCATGCGCGATGCGCGTAATGGTGCGCATCAGCTGCTTTTCATCCATGACCTGGTTTTTTCTATGCACGCGAGTGCCCCCTTCCCTGTTATGTGCTCAATCGGGCTGCGGATTTTCCACCACGCCCACGAAATAGGCCGTCGTTTCATCGCAGATAACAAACGCGAACGGGCGGTTCACCGTCATTTCGACCGGCGTCTCCTCCTCCCGCATCAGCGCAGTGGCCATGATGCTCGAGGTCACCGCCGCCGCGCGCGTTCCGTCCTCATCCAGCTGCACGCGCGCCTTCTGCTCGATCTTGCTGATATACATCGGCGTAGAGCTGATGCCCGAGAAATCGGCGCTGCTGCCAAACGCGGCGTTCACGCCAAACGTGCGCAGCGCTTCGTTCAGACTGTTCGTATCGGAAATATCCATCTTCGGCAGCATCAGCGCTACCCGGCGCTCCTTTGCCCCGCTGCGCAGGCCATCCACGCCCCGCAGCACCAGCGCGTCGAGCAGCTTGCGCATGTCCCCAGTCTGGGGCATCGCGATCCACATTTCGAGCCCATCCTGCGCATAGGGCAGGCGGATGATCTGCGCGCCGCCGGCCTCCCAATAAAGGAAGCTGTTGGTCTGGCACATCATGTCCACCGGCACCTCGCCCGAAGCGGCCATGAAGCTCGCCTGCTGCGTATCAGAGGCCTTAAACGGCAGCGCCCACTTTTCATCCATCGCAATGGCGTTCATCAGGATAAGCCCCGTATCGGCAGACGGCTGCTCATTGAGGATACCGTCGATCAGCCCGTTCGTCTTTTCGCGCACCCAATCGTTCGCACGCGCCACGATCTCGTCATCAATCGCGTCGATCTCCGCGCCGCAGCGATCCCTGAGCACCGTTTCATAATCGGCATTGAGCGCGATCTGCGGCGCGACAAAGGCGATATTGGCGCAGCTGATACCCTCGGCCGCCTGCGCCGTCAAATCGTCTGTGGATGCTGCGCCCAGCGCCGCCAGCAGCTCGGCAAGCGTATCGCCCTTTGCGCCCAGCGCGGCCATGCTTAGCGCGTACTGCGCGCTTGCGGGGGAAATGATCCTGTTCTGACCTTCAACATACAGGCTGTCGAGCATTGCAAAGCCCAGATCCCGTTCGCCGTCCGGCGGCGTTTCAGCCAGCGCCGCAGAAAGCGCCAGCAAAAGCACAAGCAGCAGTACCGTCAGTTTTCGCATTTTTCGCATCATAATTTTTCTCCTTTCCAAATTCAGGAATCGGCAATAATATGACGTATAAAATGCCGCTGCGGTTCCCATATCAGCCGTGCAGTGCGTGATCCTGCGCGCGCACCTCCTCGATAAACGCCTTCGGATCCGCCGCGCCGTAGAGCGCGCTGCCCGCCACCATCACGGTCATGCCCTGCTGCATGAAGGGCACGCAGGTCTGTGTGTTCAGGCCGCCGTCCACCTCAATCAGCGCGTCGCAGCCCGCTTCATCGAGCATGCGGCGGATTTCGCCTACCTTTTTGATGGTGGCGGGAATCATTTTCTGGCCGCCGAAGCCGGGGTTCACGCTCATTATCAGCGCCAGATCAAAATCGCCCAGCACATATTTCAGGCATTCCGGACTCGTGGCAGGGTTGAGCGCCACGCCTGCCAGCGCACCCGCCGCGCGGATCTGCTGAAGCACGCGATGCAGGTGGTTCGTCGCTTCGGCATGCACGGTGATGATCTTCGCGCCCACCGCAGCGAATTCTTCCACATATTTCTCAGGATTAGAGATCATCAGGTGCGCGTCCACCGGCAGCGAGCACTGCGCCGCGAACTTTAAAATGCCCATGCCAAATGAAATATTCGGCACGAAGTGGCCGTCCATCACGTCGTAGTGCAGATAGTCCGCGCCTGCTGCGGCCATGCGCTCGATCTCATCGCCCATCTTCAGAAAGTTTGCCGCCAGAAGCGACGGTGCCAGCTTAATCATAGCGTTCCCTCCATCTGTTTCGCGTTTCAACCAGTATTTCGGCGTAGCGCGCGTGGCGCTGCGCGTCAATCTCGCCCGCCGCCACTGCCTCCAGCACCCTGCATCGGGGCTCAGCGGCGTGGTAGCAGGGTTTAAAATAGCACTCTCCCGCGTATTTTTCAAATTCCGGATAGCTTTCCTGCAATTCCACGGGATCGAACAGCTCCGTATCCAGCAGGGAAAAGCCCGGCGTATCCAGCACCATGCCGCCGCCCTCAAGCGCGATCAGCTCGCAGCGGCGCGTGGTGTTTTTGCCGCGCTCAATCTTTTCAGACAGATCTCCCGTTTCCAGCGACAGGCCGTACAGCGCGTTGATCAGCGACGATTTGCCCGCACCCGATTGCCCCGCCAGCGCATGCACGCTGCCTGCCAGCGCCTCGCGAAGCGCCGCGATGCCTTCGCCCGTGACTGCCGAAACCGCGCGTACCTCCAGACCCGCGCCGCGATACTGGCGCGCAATCGCCGCCGCGCTGCCCGGCTCGAGCTCACACTTGCTCACGACCAGCATCGGCGCAATCCGCTTGCGGCGCGCGGCGATCAGCATCTGATCCATCAGCATCAGGTCGGCCTGCGGCGCGGCGGCGGACGCCACCAGCACGATGCGGTCTATGTTCGCCACCGGCGGGCGCTCCAGCTCGTTTTTTCGGGGCAATATGCTCTGGAGCCAGCCGTCCTCCTCGTCCGTGCCCGGCAGGATCTCCACGCGGTCGCCCACCTTGGGCTTCATGCCGCCGCGCTTGATCTTGCGCTGCGCCCGCAGCGTGCATAATTGTCCGTCCTCGGCAAGCACGGTGTAAAAACCGCCGATGCCGCGCAATACCGTTCCCTGCAAGCGCTCACCTCCCGCCGTTATTCAAAGCTCAGCTCCAGACTCTCCCAGAGCACGCCGTCAATGTAGATCTGTATCCGGTGCATACCGGCCTCAGCGCTGCTCAGGCGCACGGTATGCGTGCCCGCGCTCATGCGCTCGTTCAGCACCTCCTGCGTCTGGCCGGACGGCGCAATCACGCGCACCTCCACCAGCACGTTCTCCAGCGGCACCTGCACCGTCAGCGGCGTCTGCGGCACGAAATTCGCCTCGCGCGCGCGGCAGATGGTCAGATCCACCGCCGTGCCCAACAGCACCTGCGTGTACGGCGCGACGCTCTGCGCGATCACGGTGCCTGAGGCGGCGTCCGCCGATTCGCCCTGGCTGACGTTGCCCAGGTTCAGTCCCTCGGCCTCGATCACGGCCTGCGCGCCCTCGAGCGTCAGCCCCATCAACGAGGGCACGGCCACGCTCTGCCCGCTGACCCGAAGCACCACCGGCGTATCCCGCGAGGTGCGCCCCGGCGCTTCGCTCTGCGAAAGCACGATGCCGCTGGGCTGGTCGGATTGTACATACTCGACGCGCACGTCGTTTGCGCCGGCGTCGGCCAGTTTGGCGATGGCCTCCGTTGCGTTCCAGCCGACCATGCGCGGCAATTCATACCACTGGCTGCCCAGACTTACCGTGAGCGTCACCGTAGTCTCCGCGGTCAGGCGCTCGCCTTCGGCGCGGGATTGCAGCATCACCTGCCCCGCTTCGAATTCATCGCTGTAAGCGTTGACCACGGCAACGTCCTGCACGCCGCATTCCCGCACGGCGCTCACGGCCTGCGCCTGCGGCATGCCGATCAGCGCGGGCATTACGATTCTGCCGTGGACTCTGCTGTAATACAGCATGCCAAAGCCCAGCAGCAGCGCCAGCACCAGCACGCCGCAGACCGGCAGTACAAAGCGCCTGAGGCCGGCGGGCCTGACGCGCCGTTTCTTCTCGGGCACAGCGCCGTTTCCCGCGTCATCCTGCGCCTGCGGCTCCTGAGACGGATAATGCACGAAGCCGCCCCTGGGGCGCACGATGGCCTTGCGCAGATCCGCCGCCATTTCCGCCGCCGTCTGATACCGGCGCTTCTTGTCCTTGCAGAGCGCGCGCATCACCACCTCATCCAGCGCGCGCGGGATACCCGGCGTGTCCTCGCGCATGGAGCGCGGCGTGTCGTGCACATGCTTGAGCGCCACGGAAACCGCCGTATCGCCGTCAAAGGGCACATGGCCGGTGAGCATTTCATACATCACCACGCCCACAGAATACAGGTCGGACTGTTCGTCCGCCACCTCGCCACTGGCCTGCTCAGGCGACAGATAGTGCACGCTGCCCAGCGCAGAGCCGTCGGCGTCCAGCTTCGTGGTCTGCGCAGTTTTCAGGCGCGCAATGCCGAAATCCGCCACCTTCACCACGCCGTTTCGATCCACCAGTATGTTCTGGGGCTTGATGTCGCGGTGCACGATGCCGTTGCGGTGCGCGTGATCCACGGCGGCGAGAATGCGGATGGTCATGCGAATTGCGACGTCTGGATGGATCCTGCCTTCGTCGCGTATCATTTCCTTCAGCGTGCGACCATCTACATATTCCATGACGATATAGCGCATATCGCCGTCAATGCCCACATCCAGAAGGTTCACGATATTCTCATGGAAAACCTTCGCGGCTGCCTCCGCCTCGCGGCTGAAA
>CAKUOX010000073.1 GCA_934670175.1 uncultured Clostridia bacterium
GAGCGCGCTGGAATACCGGCTGATGGAGCTGTTTGCGCTGAACCCGGGCATCTGCTTTTCGGCGGGCGCGCTGCTCGAGCGCATTTGGGGACTGGATTCGGACGCCGAGGAGGGCTCGGTGTGGGTCTACATTTCCTACCTGCGCAAGAAGCTGGCGAAGCTCGGCGCGTCGGTCGAGATCCGCTCCAGGCGCGGCGTGGGCTATTCGCTGGAGGTGAAAAAATGATCCGCGCGCTCAGACGGCGCTTCATTCGCGGCGCGATGCTGGCGCTGGTCATCCTGGTCGCGCTGATGATCGGCGGCAGCACGGCGGCAAGCTGGATCCAGTTTGACCGCAACGTTGAGCAGCGCATGGACGCCGTGCTCAGCGGCACGGATACGGACGCGCGGCACAAGGCGGACGATGCGCCAAGGCTTGCGCTGTTCGGCCCGTTCTCCAGCCGCAGCGGCGCGCGGCTGGGCTATTATCTGGTTTCGCTCTCAGAAAGCGGTGAAATCAGGAACATCGAAGAAAAGGGCATTTGGGAGGCCGATTCCGACGCGGCTGCGGCGCTGACCGAGCGCGTGCTGGCGCTGAACAGGTCTTCCGGACGCATCGATCAGTATCGCTTCCGGCTGGAAGAAGCGGACGGCGGCGCGCGGCTGGTGCTGATGGACGTGGGCGCGCAGCTGTATATGCTGGCAGATAATTTCCGCTCCGCCTGCGGGCTGGGGCTGCTGTGCCTGGCAGGCATGTTTGTGATACTGCTGCCGGTATCTGCGCGCATGGTGCGATCCTACGCGGCAAATATTGAAAAGCAAAAGCAGTTCATCACCAACGCCGGACATGAGATCAAGACGCCTGTGGCGGTCATACTGGCCAATCTGGACGCGATGGAGCTGATCTGCGGCGAAAACAAATGGAGCCGAAACATGCGCGGTCAGGTAGACCGGCTGAGCGCGCTGCTGCACCGGCTGCTGTTCATGGCGCGCGCGGACGAGGGCAGCCTGAAGCCGCCCGCGCAGCCGCTGGAGCTGAGCGCGCTGCTCGCGCGCGAGCTGGAGCCCTATCGGGAAATCGTGGCCGAAAAGCATATTCAGCTGGTTCAGGAGAAGCTGGCACCCGTGCGCGTGCGCGCCGACGGCGAATATCTGGCACAGCTGCTGCACGCGCTGCTGGACAACGCGGTGCAGTATACGCCCGAGAACGGCCGCATCGCCATCGCACTGGAAGCGCGGCGCAGGCGCGCGCTGCTGACGCTGGAAAACAGCGTTGACGTCCTGCCCGACTGCCCGCCCGAGGCGCTGTTTGAGCGCTTCTATCGCGGAGACGGCGCGCATTCGCAGTCCGGCGGCTACGGCATCGGCCTGTCAGCGGCGCGCGCCGTGGCCGAAATGTATGGCGGCACGATTCGCGCAAGGTATCTGGAAAACGCCGTGCGCTTTACGGTGGATCTGCCAGCGAAATAAGCTGAAGCGCCGCTTCGGAGAATTCCGAAGCGGCGCGCTCTTCTCTTATTGATTTTTGACGATCAGAATTTCAATCTTCCCTGCAGCCCGTCGTACATCAGGCCGAAAAACTCGCGCATCATATAGTGCGGCCAGGACACCGGACTGGTGGCCACGGGCACGGGCGACACCTGCTCCCAGCCCACCCCGCGCGCCAGCGAAAGCGCGCGAAAAATGTGGAAATTGTTCGTGACCAGCCCGACATGCGCGCCCTCGGGTACGAGGCCGGCGCTGAAGCGCAAATTTTCGGCAGTGTTGGTGGACTTGTCCTCCAGCAACAGGCGTTCGGGCGCAATTCCAGCCTCGGTCATCAGCCGGTACATGCAATCGGCCTCGCTCTCCGGCTCGTCCGCGCCCTGACCGCCGGAAAGCACGGCTATGCAGTCCGGATTGTCGCGCAGGTATTGCACCGCGACCTCAACGCGATTGCGCAGCGCGCCGCTGGGACCATCCGGGTTCACGCGCGCGCCCAGCACCACGATATAGTCAAGCCCTGCGGGCGCCTTCGTGAGCCCGCCCGCAAATATAAAGCCCTCGACCGCCAGAAAGAACGCCAATAGCGCCAGCACGGCGATCCGCAGCGCCGTGAACCACGCGCCTGCGGGCAGCCGGCCCACGGCCGCCGCATGCCGCCAAAAGAAATAGCGCCCCACGCAGAGCGCGCCAGCCAGCGGCCAGAGAAACATCAGCGACTGGCCAAAGCGCACGCACACGCCCAGCACCAGATAATAGGCGATCATCAGCGCGCCCGCAATCAGGAACAGGTTATTGATTATGGTTTCGCCTCTTGTCATGGAACGAGCTCCTTTACAGATTTAAGGGAGTGCACGAATGCGCTCCCTCTTTTGACGAAACGATCTTCCTGTTTGTTCCAATTATCTCCTGAAATTATCCACGGCGGCGCGCTCTGCGGGCAGCAGTGCGATATAGCCTTCCATGAATTTTTCGAAGCCCTCAACGTCCTTCGGATCCGGCTCAATGGTCACGCAGTTCATGCCGGTGAACACCTTGTTGTCCAGATAATCCTCCAGCGACTCGCCCTCGGCGCGGTAGACCATGTATTCGGCCAGCAGCGCGATGCCCCACGCGCCGCCCTCGCCCGCAGTTTCCATCACGGAAACGGGCGCGTTGAACGCCGCAGCGGTGAGCTTCTGACCCACATTCTTCGTCTTGTACAGGCCGCCGTGACCGAGCATGCGATCGACCTTCACGCCCTCCGCATCCAAAATGCGCTGACCCACCTTGATCGCGCCGAGTGCGGAGAAGATGATGGCGCGGGCAAAATTGCCCAGCGTGAAGTTGGCGCCCGGCAGGCGCACCATCAGCGGGCGTCCCTCCTCAAAGCCGGTGATATGCTCGCCGGAGAGGTAGCCGTAGGTCATGATGCCGCCGCAATCCGGATCCGCCGTGAGCGCACCGTTCAGAATCGCGCTGTAAAGCGCGTTGGTATCGGGCTGCGCGCCGATGGCGGCGGCGAACTCCTTAAATACCTCCGCCCAGGCGTTCAGATCGGAGGTGCAGTTGTTGCAATGCACCATGGCGACCAGCGAGCCGGAGGGCGTGGTCACCAGGTCGATGGCGGTGCTCACATTCTGCAGCGGCTTTTCCAGTACCGTCATGGAGAAAACGGACGTGCCGGCGGAGATATTGCCGGTGCGCTGGCGCACCGAATTGGTGGCGGTCATGCCGGTTCCGGCGTCGCCCTCGGGCGGGCAGAGCGGAATGCCCGCTTCGAGATCGCCGTCCGCGTCGAGCAGCCGCGCGCCCTCGGCGGTCAGTGCGCCTGCATTGTCGCCCGCGCAGAGCACGGTCGGCAAAATGTTATCGATTTTCCAGTCAAAGCCCTTTGGCGCGATCAGATCGGCAAATTTTGCCAGCATATCGCGGTCGTAATCGTGGGTTGCAGGGTCGATCGGGAACATGCCGGAGGCGTCGCCCACGCCCAGCACGCGCCGTCCGGTCAGCCGCCAGTGCAGATAACCTGCCAACGTGGTAAAGAAATCAATGTCCTTCACATGCTCTTCCCCGTTTAGGATGGCCTGATACAGGTGCGCAATGCTCCAGCGCTGGGGAATGTTGTAATGGAAGAGCTCGGTCAGCGCGGCAGCAGCCTCGCCGGTGATGGTATTGCGCCAGGTGCGGAAGGGCACCAGCAGCGTTCCCGCCTTGTCAAAGGGCATGTAGCCGTGCATCATGGCGCTGATGCCGATGCCGGCCACACGCGTGAGCTTTTCGCCGAGCTTTTCGCGCACGTCGCGCTTGAGGTCGGCATAGCATGCCTGAAGTCCGGTATGAATCGCGTCCAGGCTGTAGGTCCAAACGCCGTTTTCCAGCTGATTCTCCCAATCATGGCTGCCGGTTGCGACGGGCGCATGTTTTTCGTCGATCAGAACTGCCTTGATGCGCGTAGAGCCCAGCTCGATGCCGATGACCATCTTTTCCAGATTTGCCATATTAAAAAAACCTCCGTTCATATGTAAAAATGGTTTACATTATTCCAAGCGTTACCATTATAACACACGAACGAAGGGTTTGTCTCGATTTTTAAAATTTTTCTCTATTGGCGCTCCAGCTCGGCTATGCGCACCTCCAGCAGCTCCAGAAAATCGCCCATGACGTAATAGAGCGTCTCGTAGCGCAGCCGCGACAGCACGTTTTCATCCCAGAAGAAGCCGATCTGCGCCGGAAAATCCTCATCGGCCGCCCAGAACTGAAACGCGGCGCGCACATCCGAAAATACGGGAAAAACGCAGGCAGCATCGCCGCGCGGAAACGGCGCGCACGAAAGCCCCGCCAGCGCGGGCACAATCAGGCTGAGCTTCGCCTGAAGCGCCTCGGCTCGCGCACGGTGCAGCTTGCCTGCGCTCGGCTGCGACTGCCCCACATGCTTCAGCGAATTGGTAGCGCACCAGAGCCCTGCGGCGGGCGCAGGCGTATGGCTCAGATAATCGAATATCGCCAGCGTTTCGGAAAAGCCCGCCCCGCGCGGCTGCGCGCCCACATACTCCACGCGCCCGCTTGCGCGGTCAATGCGAAAGCCGCGTCCCAGATAATCGATATAGATATGATCCGCATCGGCGCGCAAATCGTGCAGGCGGATCAGCGCATCCTGATCCATCTGCACGAAGAGCTTTTCCGCGTTCTCGCGGGCGATCTGATAATTATCCCTCATCCCAGCAGCGTCCTGTCACCGGCGAGCTCGCGTCCGGCCGCCTTTTCAAACATTTCCAACAGGTCGGACTTATGCAGCTTCCGCTTGTCCTCGCCGCACACATCCACCACCACGCGGCCGCCGTCCATCATGATCAGGCGGTTGCCCAGGCGAATGGCGTCGGACATATTGTGGGTGACCATCATAGCCGTGAGCTTCTTTTCAGCCACGATCTCCTCGGTAATCTTCAGCACCTTCGCGGCGGTTTTCGGGTCGAGCGCGGCGGTGTGCTCGTCCAGCAGCAGCAGACGCGGCGTGTTCAGCGTTGCCATCATCAGCGTCAGCGCCTGACGCTGGCCACCGGAGAGCAGGCCGACCTTGTCCGTGAGCCGGTTCTCAAGTCCCAGTCCGAGCCGTGCAAGCTCATGCCGGTAGAGTGAACGCTCATGATCGGTAATGCCCCAGCGCAGCGTGCGCCGCTTGCCGCGGCGATATGCCAGCGCGAGGTTTTCTTCAATCTGCATATCTGCGGCGGTACCCATCATCGGATCCTGGAACACGCGCCCCAGAAGCTTCGCGCGCTTGAATTCGCTGAGCTTCGCCACAGACTGGCCGTCAATTTTGATATCGCCGCCGTCCAGCGGGTAAACGCCCGCCACGCAGTTCAGCAGCGTGGATTTGCCCGCGCCGTTGGAACCGATGATGGTCACAAAGTCGCCCTCATCAAAGTGAATGGAAAGGTCGTTCAGCACCAGTTTTTCGTTCACTGTGCCCGGGTTAAAGACCTTTTTGACCTTCAGCACATCAAGCATCCTGCTTCTCCCCCTTTCCGGCGGAATGGATAATCGCATTCAGAAAGACCTTGAAGCGAGGCAGCATCAGCGCCACGCACACGGTAATGGCGGTAAAGAGCTTCAGATCGTTGGCGTTCATGCCCATCTTCAGCACCAGCGCGATGATGATACGGTAGATGACCGCGCCCAGCACCACGCCCGCAAGGCGCTCGGCGAAGGCGTGGCGGGTATGGCCGCGTCCAAAGAGCACTTCGCCGATGATCAGCGACGCCAGGCCGATTACGATGGAGCCGGTGCCCATCTGAATATCGGCAAAGCCCTGCTGCTGAGCGATCAGCGCGCCGGAGAGCGCCACCAGACCGTTTGAGAACATGAGCCCCAGGATGGTCATGTTATTGTTGTTGATGCCCTGCGCGCGCACCATGTGCACGTTGTTGCCAGTGGCACGGATGGCGTTGCCGAGCTCCGTGCCAAAGAACCAGTAAAGCACGCCCACCACCAGCGCGCACAGCAGCACGCCGAAGATGATGATCGAAACCGTGGCGTTCACGCCCAGCAAATTCTGAATGGGCGTGAACACCGTGGGCAGGCGCAGGAGCGACACATTGGCCTTGCCCATCACCCGCAGGTTGATGCTCCAGAGCGCGATCATCGTCAGTATGCCGGAGAGCAGCGCGGGAATGCCCAGCCGCGTATGCAGAAGGCCGGTGCAGAGTCCAGCTCCCATGCCGCCCAGCAGCGCGCAGACCAGCGCCAGATAGGGGCTCATGCCGTTGTAGATCATGGTCGCGGCAATGGCCGCGCCGAAGGTAATGGTACCCTCAACGGTCAGATCGGCAATGTCCAGAATGCGATAGGTGATGTACTGACCCAGCGTCATAATGCCCCAGATCAGGCCGAGCGCAGCTGCGCTCAAAAGTATCTGTCCCATAAATTGCGTCGCTCCTTGCTATGCTCGCGGTTCAGGCTGCGCTTTGGCGGTTTATTCCATCGTAACGGTGTATTCCTGATACTGCTCCGGAATCTCCACGCCGATCTCCTCGGCCACGGTGGCATTGACGCAGTAGTCGAACTTGGTGGCGAACTCGATGGGCATCTTGGAAATATCCTCGCCCTCGAGCACGCGGATGGCCATCAGGCCCGTCTGGTAGCCCAGATCGCGGTAGTTGATGCCCAGCGTGACCAGGCCGCCGGTCTTGACCTCGCCGCTCTCGCCGCAGATGACGGGCGTCTTGCTCTCGACCGTCACGCCGTAGACGATGGACATGGCCGAAGCGAATACGTTATCCGTGGGGATATAGATGGCGTCGCACTCGGACACGATCTGCTGCGTGGCCTGCTGCACCTCGTTGGAGCTGGTAACGGTCACCTCGACGTATTCCATGCCCAGCGCCTCGATGGCTTCCTTCGCCATGTGCGCCTGCAGGATGGAGTTGTCCTCATTGGAGGCGTAGAGCACGCCGACAGTCTTGGTATCGGGTGCAAAATCCTTCAGCAGGCCGATCTGGTCGGCGACGGGGTTCATATCGCTGGTGCCTGAAACGTTGCAGCCGGGCTCCTCGTTGGAATTTACGAGGCGTGCATCCACATAATCGGTCACAGCCGTGCCCAGGATCGGGATCTCGGTGGTCTTGGCGGCCATGGTCTGCGCGGCGGGCGTGGCGATGCACAGCACCAGATCAACGCCGTCGGCAATAAAATGATCGGCAATGGTAGATAGGTTCGAAGCGTCGCCCTGCGCGTTCTGCAGATCGATCTTCGCGTCGGCATAGCCGTTCTCCTGCAGGGCTGCCTGGAAACCCTCGGCGGCGCTGTCCAGCGCCACATGCGGCACATACTGCATGATGCCGATGGTCACGTCGGCGGGATTCACTTCGGCCACGGCCGCAGCCGTCATCAGCAGCATCGCTGCCAGAACCAGAGCCAGAATCTTCTTCATTTTTTTGTTCCTCCCGTTAATTATTTTGCCCGAAGGCAATATTAAACGCCCTCCGCACACCGATCCACGGTTGTGCAGAGGGCGCTATTGGCGCGGTACCACCTCTTCTTCGCCCTGCTCCTCACGGCGCAGAGCCTTTGCCGGACAACCAGCATTGTCCGCCTTCTGTAACGGGAAGGCCCCGTCTGCGCCTACGCAGCGAACGGTTCTGCCCGTTTTCGCCTTCAGCGCGCGGCTGCGGAATGTATTCGCCCATCCACGCCGATACCCCTTTCCAGCTTCCGGGGCTCTCTGAAATCACGCCTGCGACGGGTTACTTGTTTCCGGTCATTGCTTTTTCGATTCTCCGAAATCATTTCGGAAGAATGAAGTTGAATTGATTATAGCCACATACGCACTGTTTGTCAAGCACCGTCTGCGTTAATTTGAAATGAATTCATGCGCGCTTGTGTTTCGCGCCGCAATGTGCTACAATCGATATGTTTCATTAACAAATGGAGGGGAAAGCATGCCCAGGAAGTTTTATGCGGACTGCGTGGCCTGCCTGATGCAGAGCTCGCTGAACAAGGCAAACGCCATTACGGACGAAGCGCTCAGATACGAATATGTGCGCGGCATATGCCGGATCATACAGGAAATGGATCCGGAAACGGAGGCCGCCCCCATCGCCGACAGCCGCATCGTGCACCTGCGCCGCGAGCTTCTGGGGCTGGAGGATGACTACACCGAGATCAAGCATCTCTACAACGGCCTGATCCTGCAGCTGTATCCGCAGCTTCAGGCGAAGGTGCGCGCCGCAGCCGACCCGCTGCGCGCCGCGATCCAGCTGGCGGCTGCCGGAAATTACATCGATTTCGGCGTGCTCAGCGATGTAAACCCCGAGCGGCTGATGGAGCTGATGGACGAGGTGGCCGAAAAGCCGGTCAGCGAAAGCGAATATGTGCAGCTGCGTGCAGAGCTGGCTGAGGCGCGCACGCTGGCCTACCTGCACGATAACTGCGGCGAAGTCGCGCTAGACAAGCTGCTGATCGAAACGCTGCGCAGCCTGTATCCCCGGCTGCAGGTGCTCTCCGTGGTGCGCGAGCGCCCGATCCTCAACGACGCGACCATGGAGGACGCCGAGGAGGTCGGCCTGAATGAAGTCGCCGAGGTCATCCGCAATGGCATTCCCGACCTGCCAGGCACGCAGCTTTCCAGTCTGAGCGAAAGCGTACGCGCGCGGCTGGAGAACGCCGACCTGCTCATCGCCAAGGGACAAGGCAACTTTGAGTGTCTGGCGGGCTGCGGGCTGAACGTATATTACCTGTTCCTGGCCAAGTGCGCCAGCTATAAGAAGTGGTTCGGCTTTGAACGCTTCAGCGCCGTGCTGCAAAACGACAGGCGGCTCCAGCAGAAAAATTAAGGCGAATAATCGCATATTGATTGAGGCACACCGCAGTCCCGCCTGGACTGCCGGTGTGCCTTTATTGAAGTATGGAAAGCCGCAAAGCAAAAGCATACCATCGATCAAAGAAATGGAGCTTGCTGTAAAAGCAAATGCTTGCGAGCCATGGCGCTCTGTGTTATAATCTTTACATACATGCAATGTACAAGGCGATTTCAGAAGGAGGAGAAGACGAAGATGAAACGCATACTCTGCGCGGGACTTGCCGTGGCGGACATACCCGTTTTACCCGTATCGGCCAGCGCCTTTGAGCGGGATTCAAGCAATATCGAGCCGCTGCGCGTGCTCACCGGCGGCGACGCGCTGAACGAAGCGATCGTGCTGCGCCGCCTGGGCGTGGACAGCGCGCTGAGCGCCTGCGTGGGCAACGACCCGTGGGGTGAGTGCATTCTGTCGACCCTGAAGGCCGAGGGCGTGGACGCGCGCTTTGTCGTGCAGCTGAACGATTGCCCCACGACGACCAGCGTCGTGCTGATCGAGCCGGACGGCGAACGCCATTTTCTGATCAGCCGCGGCTCGCTGGAGCGCTTCACGCTGCGCCCCGATCCGGCTATGAAGGCCTACGACATCATCTCCATCGCCAGTTTATGGGGGCTTCCGGGACTGATGCTGGACGCGCTGCGGGAATTCAGCGCCTTTGCCCACGAAAACCACATTCGGATCACGGCAGATTTCACGCAGGATATGGCCAGCATGGGGCTGGATTACATCCGCGCGACGCTGAGCCTGGTAGACGATCTGTTCCCCAGTCTGGATGAAGCGCAGGCGATCACCGGCGAGCGCGAGCCGGAGGCAATGCTGCGTGCATTGGCAAGCTACGGACCGCAGCGCGTGGTGCTGAAGCTGGGCGCGCAGGGCAGCATGGCGCTGGTGGACGGCAAATTATACCGGCAGCCCTCGCTGGCCGGACGCATTGTAGATACCACGGGCGCGGGTGACAACTTTGTAGGCGCGTATCTGGCGTGCATGGCGCGCGACATCGACACGACGCGCAGCCTGGAAATCGCTTCGCGTGCCGCCGCGCGCTGCGTGGGCGCGCTCGGTGCAACCGGCGCGCGCTACACCTTCGAGGAATTGCTGTGATCGCCCATCCATAAGAACTGCCGACGGTTCCACTGGAATCCGCCGACCGCAAAATTCGGTGCGTTATAGCAGTCGTGACTCCTACGGAGGCGCGACCGGCCTGCCCGCAATGGGCAGCGCTGCCGGAAACGGTGCTTTGCACCGGTTTCGGTGCGTTATAGCAGTCGCAGCTCGAAGAGCGGCGACCAGCCCC
>CAKUOX010000074.1 GCA_934670175.1 uncultured Clostridia bacterium
AGCATGTACAGCGCGCCCTTCGCGAAATTGATGATCCGCAGCACGCCGAATACGAGCGAATAGCCGATTGCGACCAGGGCATAGGTGCTGCCCAGCGCAATGCCATTAAACAGCTGTTGTAAAAACATTTGGTGTTCCTCCCTGAACGGAGGCCGCGAACGGCCCCCAGCCTTCATTTTTCGGAAGGTTTACGCCGGAGCATCGCCTCGGAGCATCTGGATGATCGTCATCTTCAGCGCTCGCTGGATCGTCACCTTCATGACGGAACCGTATGAGGGTGTGACATGCTCGGGAATGATGGCGACATTGGCAAACGCATTGAAGGGCGAGCCCTTGTCTGCCAGCGTCACGACCTTTGCGCCGACCTTCAGAAAACAGTTGATAATATCAAGAATGTGCCGGTTATAAACGCGGAAGCTGATTACATAGAGCACATCGTCCGCTGAGATCGTGCGGATCTGATCCATGTAGCCGCCGCCGTCCAGCGTGATCTGAAACGCATTGTCCAGCGACTTGGCAAAATCGTAATATGCCGAGCAGGCCGAGGCGTAATCGCCCTCCAAACCGGTCACATACACGCGCCGCGCGCCGATAAGCATCTGTGCGGCGCGGTTCAGATTCTCGGTCATCTGCGCGTCGCTGGCGCGGATTTCCTGCAAAACCTGAATATTACTGCTGCACTGCGCCGCAAATATGCTCTGACTGTCGCCGTCTGCATCCACATGCGAGGCTTCGTCGTTATACCGCTCGCGCATTTCCTTCTGGATTTCCTTTTGAAACTCTGCGTAGCCGGTCAGCCCAATCTCCTGGCAGAAGCGGTGAATGGTCGTGGTGGATACCTTGGTACGGCTGCTCAGCTCCTGTATGGACAGGAACGCGATCTCGACGGTATGCGTCTCAATGTAATCCGCCAACAGGCGAAAGGCCTTGGTGAAATTCTTGCCGTTGCTCTGGATCATCTGCAAATAACTCGGCATATTACCTCCTGGAATTTTGCATACCCCGACGATCCGCAGCGGATCGTCGGGACGGAATTTTTGTTCCATACTTTATGCTCCATTATATCACATGAAACAAAGCATTACAAACGGCTTCAGCTCAATTTATACAGCCTCAGCAAATTTTTGCTCATTACATTTTCCGCAGTCTCCATGGCGAAAGAATAGGAAATAAAATCCTTGTCCACCAGATCCTGCAGAATCTCCGTAAAATACCTGCGGAACAGGATCGCGCCAAACCAGTTCTGCTCGGGGCAGCTGCCCGCATCCGTGCCATACATCAGCTTATTCAGCGGCGCCAGCTCCATTATGGCGCGAATCTTCGTCTCGCCCGCAATGCTGGCAAACGGCACCATGGAGGACACGTCGCCATATACATTGTCGTAGGAGGACATCAGATAACCCAGCTCCTCACAGTAGGGATAGCCTGCGTGGATGAGCACGAATTTCGTGTTCGGATAGGCGTTGATCGCGTCGTACAGCAGCGCGGGGTTGCACTTGTACAGGTTCAGATCCGGCGAATCGCCCAGCGCGGTGTGAATCTGAAGCGGCAGATCCAGCTCAGCCGCCACCTCGCAGCCCTTGCAGAAGCAATAATCACGGAAGCTCTTTTCGTATTCGCGATTCTTCGGATCGGACAGATACAGATAATACTGCTCTCGGAATTTGGCCTCGGACAGCACCTTGACATCCAGACCCGTCTTATACGCGATGATGGATTTGAGACCGATCAGCCCCTCGCGCTTTACCTTGGCCTTTACGCCCTCCACATACAGGCGCGTAAAGTCCTCAAAGCTGTGCGTACCGGATTCGATCACATCCTCGGCCACCCACTCCAGGCGGTTGACCTTCTGCACGAAGAAGCCCTCCATGTCGCGGTCAAACTCTGCCAGCTCTGCCGGCGTCAGCAGATCCTTCGTGACCGGCGAACCAATATCGGCGATCATTCCGCCGTAGCCCGCATCCTTCCACAGAACGTCGATATACGCCTTGCGGCTTTCCGCCAGGCGCTGCTGGCGCGCAGCTTCGATCTCGGCGATGCTGCAATCGGCCGGAAGCTCCAGGAATTTGCGCAGACGCTGATTCAGCATCTGGAATATGAGCGTATTCTGAATGCTCTCGGCGCGAACCGGCATGCGCGTCAGCGTGAAATTGCGCACATACGGCGTCTTGGCTGCGCGTCCGCTCGGGAACGGATGCGAGTGATTATCCAGAATCGTCAGACCCGAAAGATCGATTTTTTTCATGTTTTTTCTAAGCTCCTTGCGGTAATAGTAGCTTTATTTATTCCGCCCGCGCCGTTTTAGCAGCGCGGGCGCATAAGCCGATTTAATTTAGACCTGCGGCTCGATGCAGACGTCGGGCATTTCCACAAACTGGCCGTTCTGGATCTGCATGACGTACACATTCTTCATGGTCGCGCCGTTCTCATCGAATACGAACGTGCCGGCAACGCCTTCGTACGGGCCCATGTTGGCCAGATAGTCCTTGATGGCCGCGCCGTCGGTGCCGACCTCGCGAATGGCCTTTACCAGAATGGACAGCGCATCCCAGGCATGGCTCACATAGGAATCCACGATGCCGCCGTCGACCTTCTCGGCGATCGCCTTCTCCAGATACTCATATTCCTCGGTGTGATGCAGCGTGGAGAAGTTGTTGGGGATATAGATGCCTTCGGCGTCCTCGCCGACTACGTCAATAAATTCAGTCTTGTACAGGGTATTGGTGCCGACCAGCGCGCAGTTCAGATCCAGCATCTTCATCTGCGGGATCAGCAGGCAGGCGTCGGAATACAGAACCGCCAGATAGATGTAATCCGGATTGGCTTCCTTTACCTTCGTGATGATGGGCGAGAAATCCTTGGTATTGCCCGCGATGAAGGTTTCGGCGGCGACCAGCTCTACGCCCTTGTTTTCACAGGCGGCGGTGGCGGATTCCAGGTTCTGCAGGCCCCAGTCATCGTTAGAATAGATGATGGCCACGCGCTTTGCACCCAGGTAATCGATCGCCCATTCGTGCTGCACGCGCGCTTCATAGGCATTGGGCATCTGCAGCGAGAAGCAGTAGTCGCCCGTCTTGGCATAGTCGGAATGCGATGCGTGCGGCGCGATCATCGGAATGCCCGCGCGCTGCATCACCGGCGCAGCCGCCATGGAGCAGGAAGAGGTCTGGCTGCCGATCATGGCAATATAGCCGCCGTCGGCAATGATCAGATTCGCGACATTCAGCGTCTCCTTGGGATCCTGCTTGTCGTCATAGAAATCGATCTCCAGCATGTGGCCGTCGATGCCGCCCTCCGCGTTGATCTTGTCGCGCAGAATTTCAAGCGAATTCTTGTAGGCCTGGCCATACTGCGCGCCCGGACCGGTGAGCGGGCCGCACATGGCGATGCGGTAGGGCTCGGCGCTTTCTGCCATGGCCGTCGTGAGCAGGCACAATGCAGCGACGATGAGAAGGCTTACGATGCGAGAAAACTTTCTGGACATGAACTACACTCCCTTAACTTTTTTCAGGCTTTTGCCTGTGCTGTTTCACAGTATAGCGCATAATTAGCAATTCGTCAATACATTTTTGGAATAATTTTTCTATTTTAAAGAACTAAGTGTCCATAATTACGTCTATTCATTCAGAACAAGCCCGTAATTCGTTGTTCAATCATCATTTCAAAGTCAAATGTATCATTCATTCCATTTTTACATTTTTTAAGAACATGCACCCTTGCCCTGTTTTCTGAAATTTTCATCCGCCGCTTTCCACCGTGCTCCGGCAAAATGACCGACGCTTCCGTGCTCGCCATGCGGTATAATTAGCACGTCCATATCAACAAATACAATAGCCGCCGACCCGCAAAACACTGGTTTTGCTAATTCCTATACTATAAACAAAGCTGCGAAAGCGTGAACCCGCCTTCGCAGCCCTTCAATATTCTATTTTGCCTATGCGCGGCGCGCGCGCTTCTTTTTCCGGCGCACCCTGCGTCCGACGGCATATACCGCGGCGCTGTACAGCGAGACCAGTGCGGCGGAAAGCAGTACGGCGCCCAGCACATCCGTAAACCAATGCACACCCGAGAGCAGGCGGCCGATGGGCATCACGACCATCATCAGCACGCACACGACCCTGCCCACGGCGACGATCGCGCCGTTTTTGCAGTAGCGCGGCAGCAGCTTATGCGCCGTCGCCATGATGCAGATCAGCATCATCGTGTGGCTGGATGGATAGGAGGCTTCGAGCCCCACCGCCTCGTCCAGAATGACGGGACGGTAATTCACAACCAGCTTTTCAAACAGCGCGTAGAATACGACGACCAGCACATAGAAGCCCGCCAGCAGCAAAATGCGGTAATCCACCTTTGCAATGCTCCTGCGGCGCACCAGCTGCGCAAGCCCGATCAGCGCGAACGCACCCGCCACCACGAAGGAAAGGTAGCCCAACAGCTTGGTAATCTTATACCAGAGATCGCTGGTGCCCAGCAGATCAAAGAAGAAACCGTTCACGCCTGCGAAGCCCACCTCGGAGCCCTGCGGGCCGATGGCCTGCACGTCCACCGCCTTTACCGCTGCGGTAAAGGCGATAAACAGCACAAAGAGCAGCAGTGAAAGCAGGAACCTGCTTCGGGTCTTATTCCTTTTCATTATGAATACTCCCCCTCTTGGTCAGTGCGCTCAGCAGACGATATTGACCAGGCGGCCAGGCACGAAGATCAGCTTGCGCACGGGCTTATCGCCGATCAGCGCCTTCACCTCGTCCAGCGCCATGAAATAGTCGCTCGCGCCTTCGCGGGTAAGGCTGGCGGGCACGTTCATGCGGCCGCGCACCTTGCCGTTCATCTGCAGCGCAATTTCCACCGTATCCTTCACCAGCGCCGCTTCATCGTACGCCGGCCATGCGGAGCGGATCAGCTCCTCTGCACAGCAGCCGCAGAGCGCGTTGATCTCTTCGGTAATGTGCGGCGCAACGGGATTGAGCAGCTTGATCAGCACGCGCATTTCGCCCTTCGTGATGCTGCCCTTCGCATAGAAGGCATTTACCAGCGACATCATGGCGGCGATGGCGGTGTTGAACTTCATGCGCTCGTAATCCTCGCCGACCTTCTTGATGCAGGAATGCACGTCGAACCTCATGTCCTCGGAAATGCCGTCCTCGTCGGTCATGAATTCCATCATGCGCCATACGCGGTCAAGGAAGCGGCGGCAGCCGCGCGCGCCGTCCGTGGACCACGGAATCGCCTGGTCAAACGCGCCCATGAACATCTCGTACATGCGGAAGGCGTCCGCGCCCAGCTCGTCCACGATCTCATCGGGGTTGACCACGTTGCCGCGGCTCTTGCTCATCTTTTCGCCGTCCGCGCCCAGAATCATGCCGTGGCTGGTGCGCTTGTGGTAGGGCTCCTTCGTCGGCACCACGCCGATGTCATACAGGAAGCGATGCCAGAAGCGGGAGTAGAGCAAATGAAGCGTAGTATGCTCCATGCCGCCGTTGTACCAGTCCACCGGCAGCCAGTATTTCAGCTCCTCGGGATCGGCCAGGCACTTGTCGTTCCACGGATCGATATAGCGCAGGAAATACCAGGAAGAGCCCGCCCACTGGGGCATGGTATCCGTTTCACGCGTGGCAGGGCCGCCGCACTTCGGGCAGGTGGTGTTCACCCAGTCGGTCATAGCCGCCAGCGGAGATTCGCCGTTATCGGTCGGCTCGTAGCTCTCCACCTCAGGCAGCTGCAGCGGCAGCTCGCTCTCCGGCAGCGCCACCCAGCCGCAGCAGGGGCACTTCACCAGCGGAATCGGCTCGCCCCAGTAGCGCTGGCGGGAAAATACCCAGTCGCGGAGCTTGAAATTGATCTTCTTATGTCCAATGCCCTTTTCAGCCAGGTAATCTATGATGGCGCGCTTTGCGTCCTTAACCTTCATGCCGTTCAGGAAATCGGAATTGACCATCACGCCGTCCTGAATGTCGGTATAGGCTTCCTTTTCCACATCGCCGCCGGCCACGACTTCCACGATATTCAGGCCGAACTTTTTCGCAAATTCCCAGTCGCGCGTATCGTGCGCGGGCACGGCCATGATCGCACCCGTGCCGTAGCCCATCAGCACATAATCCGACACCCACACGGGGATCGGCTTGCCGGTCACAGGATTCACGGCATGGATGCCCTCGATCTGCACACCGGTCTTGTCCTTATTCAGCTCGGTGCGTTCAAAATCGCTCTTGCGCGCGGCGGCCTCGCGGTATTCTGCGACAGCGGCATAATTGGCGATCTGGTCTTTGCGCGCCTCGATGATCGGATGCTCGGGCGAAATGACCATGTAGGTCGCGCCAAAAAGCGTGTCCGGGCGCGTGGTATATACGGTCAGCTTGTCGCCGGAGGACAGCGTAAAGTCGACCTCTGCGCCCTCGCTGCGGCCGATCCAGTTGCGCTGCTGCACCTTTACGCGGTCAATGAAGTCCACTTCGTCCAGACCGTCGATCAGCTTCTGCGCATAGTCGGTGATGCGCAGCATCCACTGGGATTTGACCTTGCGCACGACCTCGCCGCCGCAGCGTTCGCACACGCCGTTGACGACCTCTTCGTTCGCCAGACCCACCTTGCAGCTGGTGCACCAGTTGATGGGCATTTCGGATTTATAGGCAAGGCCCTTTTCGAACAGCTTCAGGAAGATCCACTGCGTCCACTTGTAGTATTTGGGATCGGTGGTGGAAATCTCGCGGTCGTAATCGAACGAGAAGCCCAGGCGCTTGAGCTGGCTGCGGAAGCGGGCAATATTCTTTTCCGTCACGATGGCCGGATGGATATGATTCTTGATGGCGTAATTCTCGGTCGGCAGGCCAAAGGCGTCGTAGCCGATCGGGAAGAGCACATTGTAACCCTCCATACGGCGCTTGCGGGCAATGATGTCCATGGCCGTGTTCGAACGCGGATGACCCACATGCAGGCCGGCGCCCGAGGGATACGGGAACTCGATCAGCGGGTAAAACTTCGGCTTTTCATGGGATCTCTCTGCGGCGAAGGAATGCTGCTCCTCCCAGTGGCGCTGCCACTTGCCTTCGATCAACGCGGGATTATAGACCGGAATGTTCTTCATATTGGATCGACGCTCCTTTGAATTGAGATTGCGATGAAAGCAAGAATCATCGGCATGCTCCGTTACGCACCGAAATCCTTGCCAAACAGCGGCTCACCGGCTCGCAAAGCTCCGGTTTGGCTGATTCCTGGGCCTTAAAAAGCCTTCCATCTCCCTTATCCAAGAGACGGAAGGCAAGCCTTTCGCGGTACCACTCTTATTGACCCCGCTGCGCGGGATCCGCTTTCATGCCGGATATCGGCGGCAGCCGCCCGAATGCACGGGATGCTCAGGAACGAGTTCAGCATGCCGGTTTGCCGCCTCGCACCGACCGGCGGCTCTCTTAAAAATCCGAACAAACGCCTACTGCTTTCCCTCTCAGCGCCTCTATTATAGAAGAGCGCGCTGCCTGTTGTCAAGTTAAAAAACGGGCGCTGCCGCAGGCAGCGCGGCGGCCTTTGGCCCACAGCATGCGTATAAAATGCACTCGGGCCTGCGGAAAGACCGCAAGCCCGATAAATCATGTCGATTCGCCCTTTTGCGCGGCGTCAGCCCATCACGGCCGCCTGCAGCGCGTTGATGTCGTACACGGGGTTCAGCTCAGCCACCCAACCGTCGATGGTGTCCGTCGCGTGGCTCTCCCTCATTTCCTCCAGCGTCCGCTCGTAAAGCGCATCGCGCACCTCATCCAGCGCGACCTCGCCGCCCTGCACGTCGGAAACGTATTCAATGATGTGCACGCCGCTACCGCTGACCACGGGGGTAAGCGTGTAATCGCCGATATTTTCAAGCGCCATGGCCGCATCGCGGAAGCTCGTTTCCCAATTCGTGGAATCGGCGCTGACATAATAGCCGCGGGTCTTCGTGGGCTCATTCTGCATGCCCGGATCTTCACCGTATTCCTCGATCAGCGCCTCAAAGCTCTCGCCGCCCTCAAGGCGCGCGTAGATTTCGTCGGTCGTCGCCTTCACGTCGTTCAGGCAAACGTCCTCCGCCGCCTTCAGTGCGGTCTCCAGCTCGGGCAGTGTCGCCTGAACGGCGTCAATATCCGCCTGCACCGCCTCGGGCGTACGTTCGCCCTCAGCTTCGCCGGTCAGCCCCTCCAGCTCGCTATTGAGCGAGGTCAGCTGCGACTGAGCGCTGCGCAGCGCGGACGCGGCGTTCTGATACGCGGTCTTCGCATCGTCCGAGGGCATCACCAGAATATGCTTCACGGTGCGGTAGCCGTCCGGCCGCCAGCAGATAATGGCGTCATCGCCGGTCATGGCATTCTCAAACGAGCTGCCGTCGGTGTAATTCGCCTGATCCTCGGCCACCTGCGCGTCGTAGGCTGCCTGGAGCTCATCGTCGCTCACTTCTGCCACTTCGTCGCGCAGCATCTCCGTCATGCGGTCATACTTCTTATCGAGCAGCAGACTCGTGTGGATCGCATCGTAGTTCCTGCCCACTTCGTAGAGCATCACCTCGGCGCGAATGTTCTTTTCCTCGTCGTTCTTGCCCTCGGCGGATTCCAGCGCGCTCTGGATAGCCTCATCATACTGCGTCTGCGCGTCGGTCTCGACCTCAGTCAGCTCCTCGTCGGTCAGCGCATTGCTTTCGTCAAACTTTGCGGCGACGACCTCATGCCGAACGCGATTCTGCAGTACATCCTGCATCAGCGATACCACGTCGCTTTCCGTCATTTCATAGCCGAAATAGTAGTAATACATATAGGCGGTCTCGTTGTAGGCAGAGCTGAACTCGCCCAGCACATCGCCCACGCTCACCTGACCGCCGGTATAGGCCGCCACCAGCTTTTCATTGCTCTTCTGTATCTTTGCAATATCCTCGTCCGCCTGCATGCGAACGTTCACCTCGATCAGATTGCAACCCGCAAGCGCAATGGCCAACACGAGCCCAAGCAGCAGGATCTTCGTCAGCTTCTTCGTCATCTGTCTCTCCCCTTCGTCCATACAGGACAGAATAGTCTAATAGTATATTATACACATTTCAGCGAAAATCGCAAGTGATTTTGCCCCCATGAAGTCAGGACACAGAAATTTCGCGGTTTACAATTCGGGGTTCCCGTGGTATAATAGAGATTAAAGGATCCAATGGAGCTTTCAACAAACTTGAGAACGGAGGAGTATGCGGCATGGCCGGCGATAAGAAGTCCATCAAAATGGTCGCCCAGAACCGGCGCGCGCGGCACGATTACTTCGTTCTGGACAGTTGGGAGGCTGGTATTGAGCTCAAGGGCACGGAGGTCAAATCCATGCGGCTGGGCAGGTGCAACCTGAAGGATTGCTACGCGCAGGTGGTCAACGGTGAAATGCTGGTGTACGGCCTGCACATCAGTCCCTACGAAAAGGGCAGCTATTTCAATACCGATCCGCTGCGCCCAAAGCGCCTGCTGATGCATAAGGCGGAGATCCGCAAGTGCCGCCAGCAGGTCATGGAACAGGGGTTGGCGCTGATTCCGCTTCAGGTCTACTTAAAGGATGGTCGGATGAAGCTGGAGCTGGCGCTGTGCAAGGGCAAAAAGCTGTACGACAAGCGCGACGACATGGCGCGTCGCGACGCCAAGCGCGATATCGAGCGCTCCATGAAGGAACGCTATTGATATATGATCGTGGGGCCGTATTCTGGTTTCGACGGGGGTACGGAGGGTCAGAGAAGCGAGCGGCAGCCCTGAACTGCCACAAAAACGGGAACTTAAATTGAACTGACAACTACGAAAACGTAGCTTTCGCAGCTTAATCTGCGATCGTCGGCCCTAAGCCTCCTGCGGCGTAGGTCACCGGCGTCATAAAGGCAGGGAACCAGCCGCCCTAAGCTTTGCGGACGGTGGGATTTTATGAAGCTACTGAAGTGGATATCCTGTCTGCGGGAGCTCCATGGAGGGAATGTCAAAACACAGACTGCGCTCGGAGATGCTCTGGTTGTCTGATCTTCGGACAGGGGTTCGACTCCCCTCGGCTCCACCACAGTCCGTCCGAAAACTGTGTTTTCGGACGGATATTTTATACCATT
>CAKUOX010000075.1 GCA_934670175.1 uncultured Clostridia bacterium
TTTGCATGGTCTGCACCAGCTCGTCGATCACTTCATCCTTGCCGTCGCGAATATCCTGCGCCACGCAGCTTCGGATATGGCTGGCGAGCAGCTCCTTGTTGAAGGCGTTGACCGCCGCGTTGACCGCCGCAGACTGCACCAGTATGTCCGGGCAATATGCCCCGTTTTCCACCATGCTGCGAATGCCGCGCACCTGACCCTCGATGCGGTTGAGCCGGTGGATCAGCTTTTTATACTCCTCCGGCGAGCGCTCCTTTTTGCGTTGACTGCAGCAACAGCATTTCTTATCGTCCATGCCTCATCGCCTCCCATCTGTCTCCGCGTCATATACCCCCTGCGGGTATTTGCATTATATACCCCCTAAGGGTATTTGTCAAGTACTCTGCATAGAAATTTTTAAGATCCCGCCGAGTGCGCTGGCTGCGGAGCGTTTTGCCAGTTCCTGCCCTGTAAAAAAGCAGCAGGGGAACGAAATCTCGTTCCCCTGCTGCCATGTATTGTTGTACGTCCGATCAGGCTTCCGGAACCGCCTTGACCTTCTTCAGGTTCACAAAGTGCGGCAGACCATTGACGATGTCCAGCTTGGTCTGACCCTGGATCAGCGGCAGGCAATAGTCGATGAAGCCCTGGTTCACGCCGTCGCCGGTCTCGTTGATCCACTCCAGCGGCACCTTCTTTTCGGTGTTCGCCACGATGGTCAGATCGAACAGCTTGGTGTTGCAGGTATACTTGCCATTCTCGCGCGTGCACTCGAAGCCGACCATCTTATCGGTGATGCCCGCAACCGCATTGTCAACGGCGGCCTTGCCGGAGGCAAAGGACTCGTCGATGTCGGTCTGAGAAGCGCAATGCGCCGCGCAGCGCTGCAGCAGAGAGAGCTCGATGCCGCGCACCTTCGCGCCGGTCTCGGCCTTGATGTAATTGGCCAGATAGGCCGCCAGGCCGCCCAGCTGGGTGTGGCCAAAGCTGTCCTTCGTGGCGTTCTTGTTGGCATACTCGGCGATGAACGTGCCGTCCTTATCGTGGATGCCCTCGGAAACAACCACCAGGCACTTCTTCTTCGCGGCGTAGATTTCCTTCACCCTGGCGGTGAACTTGTCCATATCGAAATCGACCTCAGGCAGATAGATCAGATCTGCGCCATGATCGCAGTAGTTGGCCAGCGCGGCAGCGGCGGTCAGCCAGCCCGCATGGCGGCCCATGCACTCGACGATGGTAATCATGCCGGTATCATACACGGTGGAGTCACGATAGACTTCCATCACGGAAGTGGCGATGAACTTGGCGGCAGAGGCGAAGCCCGGGCAATGGTCGGTGCCGGCCAGATCGTTGTCGATGGTCTTGGGAATGCCCATGCAGCGCACTTCATAGCCGTTGCGGAGCATGAACTTGGAGATCTTGTTGCAGGTATCCATCGAATCGTTGCCGCCATTGTAGAAGAAATAGCGGATATTGTACTTCTTGAACATGTCCAGGATCTTGATGTAATCGGTATCGTCCTCGTCGGGATCCTTCAGCTTATAGCGGCAGGAACCCAGCGCAGAGGAGGGCGTATACTTCATCAGCGCCAGCTCGTCGGGATCTTCCTTGCCCATATCGATCAGGTTATCGTTGAGCAGGCCGACGATGCCGTTGCACATGCCGTATACATGCGTGATGGCGTCGCTGTCCAGCGCCGTTTTGATGGCGCCGTAGGCAGAAGCATTGATGACGGAGCTGGGGCCGCCAGACTGGCCGATGACGGCCGCGCCGATGAGCTTATTCATAATTAAGACTTCCTTTCAATTCGAGTTGTAAGGTTTTGTTCTCGCGGAACAAGCCACGATATCCACATTAAATCTAGCATAAACGCGCCGGATTGTCAAACGTATGCAGGTTATATTTTACACACAATCTATCAACATTTCCGCAGATAATCGCGCTGCGCGGCCGTCAGCACGGCGTCACCCGCCTCGGCGAGCGCCAGCACCTGCTCCAGCCTGCTCGCGCCCGCAATTGGGAAGCAGGAAAACGGCTGTGCGGTGAGCCACGCCAGCGACAGCGCGGCAACGGACAGCCCCGTTTCGCGCGCGAGCTGCTGCGTGCGCGCGAGCACCTCCAGGTTTTCGGGACAGAGGTAGCGCCTGCGCGCCTTATCCGGCAGCGCCTCCTCCCCGCCCGCGTCCATCTTCGCCAGGAAGCCCTTGGCCTGCGATGAGAAGCACACGCAGGGCATGCCCGTTTCGACGTGCATCCGATAGGCGCGCGCATCCATCTGAAACAGCGTATCGTCCTCCACCTTCACCTGCCGCGCCAGGCTGAACTGCGGCTGATCAACAGAAATCGGCACAAGGCCGTGTCGCTCGGCGCAGGCCATGGCCTCGGCGATGCGCTCCGGACGCCAGTTGGAAACGCCCACATGCGCCGCCATACCGCCCTCTACCAGCGCGGTCAGCGTCTCCATAATACCCTGTACAGGGCGAGACGGATCATCGCGATGCAGATAGTAAACATCCACGCGGTCGCACCTGAGATTATCCAGGCTGCGGCGCATATCGTCGGTCACCTCGGCGCGGGAAAGGCGATGCGCATGCATGTTTCCCGGCACGGGATGACCGCCCTTGGTCGCCAGAACGATCCCGTCGCGATTGTGCCGCTCGGCCATCCAGTGGCCGATGACCTGCTCGCTGCCGCCCTGCACACCGCTTGCGAAATCACCGTAGATGCGTGCGGTATCGATAAAATTGCCGCCGAGCGCTACGTAAGCGTCCATAAATTCACGCGCGCGGCTCTCCTCGATCCTGCCGCCAAAGTCCATGGTGCCGAGCGCAATGACGGATGCATCGCGCCCGCAGAATTTCATATATCTCATAAAAAAACCTCCGGTAAAAATGGACTATTTCGACACATATGCCGCTTTAATTATAGACGAGCCGCGCGCCGAATTCAATGGCTGCTGGAAAATAATGGCAGAAATATGCTCCAGATTTGCAGTAAAAAAATCGAATTGCATAAAATGTGCCCGAATACAGTCGAATATACCGTGTATATATACATTTTCTTCAAAATGCGGCGGCAGGAATTGTATAAAAATTGTCGTATAGATTAATGCATATACACAAAATATTCTGCATATACAATAAGGTATTCAACCGTCGAGGGAGGCTGCTTTTCTTGGAACAGATTAAACAAAAGTGGGCGGAATTGTCGAAAAAGCCAAACTTCAAGCGCAATGCGCTCATTGCCGTCTGCGCGCTTGTAACGCTGCTGCTGGCGCTGTGTATATCCATCATTATTCGTTCGAATATTCAAAGCAAATATGCAAACGCCATCTATCAGACGCAGGAGGAAACCTACCAGAACCTGATCGAGATGACGCAGCTCTTCGCCCGAATCGACGACCCTGATGTAGACGTGCGCAACAAGCTGATCCCCGCGCTGAAGGCAAAATATACGGCAGCGCGCTCGCTGAACGATGCGCTGATCTCGGGCTACGGTCAGAAAAACGCCGTAATGAGTCCGGAGCTGGTCGAGGCCTTCGACGCAGCGTTTGACGCCTACGCGCTGGCCTACCGTCAGGGGATGCCGACCGGTCTCGCCCGCGCGGACATGCGCGAATGTATCGAGGACATTCAGCAGATGATCGACGCGCGCTATGTGCCCGTCGTGAAGGAAGAGGACAAGGTGGTCATCATCGACGATTCGACCGAGCTGCTGAACTGAAAAATTGCCGGCGCGTTTCCCTGTGCGCCGAAGCCGCCGCCCAGCAGCCGCCAGATTGCCAGGCCTCGGCTTTCAGGATCCGTAAATCTCGAAAAGCTGCGCCGGCTGCTTTCGTAAATACATGCATTGATTTTCAGTGCCGGCGCGATATATAAATCCTCCTTGTGGAAAGAGGAAGGACGTCAGTGGGCTGTGGGCGCGTGCAAAGGAATTCTCCTTTGCACGCTCCCACTTTTGTCGGGCAGATCTGCGATGTAACGATCAGGAAACGCCGGTCATCGTGCAGCCGCAGCGCGGGCAGAGCGAGCCGTTTCCAGACAGGCAGGTGGTGCCGCAGTTGGAGCAGGTGCAGCGCGCGCTGCCGCCGCTGTTTGCAGCCACGGAGCCGCAGGTGTAATTGCCGCCGGCAGCGGACGTGGTCGACGCCGCGTCATCGTCCGCCTGTTCAAACGCGCAGGAGGACTGCGGGAACAGGGGCAGGGAGAAGAACTCATCGCATATATTTTCAGCGAACTCTTCAGACGGCGGGATCTCACAGAAGCCGTATGTGGGAACCATGATGTCCACCTCTGCCAGCACCTTCAGCACGACGGTGACGCAGACGGTGATCTCGAAGGTGCAGGAACCGATGTAAGTGCCGGATACGCAAATCGCGCTCACGAGGCTTTCGAGGGTGAAGGGAATTACCGAATCGTCCGGGATACACAGCAGCACATCCTTGTCCACCTTGATGGTGGCCTGACCCATCCATTCCTGGCAGCGCTGATCCACGAAGAGCACGTCGATGGGCACATCCACCGTGCACTTCACGCGGGCATACTGCGGACGGTCGCACATGCGCTCGATGCTGAGGTTGGAGATCGCACCCGCCGTGGTGGACGAGCGGCAGCTCTCAAACGTCCATGCGCCGTAGGGCTGAGGCAGCGGGCAGCTGCTGCTTTCCGCGTTTTCCACCGCCTCGGCGTGGGAAATGTTCGTGCCGCAGCTGGGGCAGGAACAGGTGCACTTGTTGTCGGTGCAGCTGCAGTTGCAGGCCTTGGAGCTGGTGGACTTGCAGCTGCTGCCGGGCAGCACGGGCACGATATTTGAAATGGAGACCACTTCATCGTCCAGCTGCTGCTGGGACAGACACGAATCGTAAACATTCTTGACCTGAATGCACACGCGCTTGTTCAGACCGTTGAGAATGTTGCCCTTCACATCGCCGGGGCAGGAATCCGCGTTTGCGTTCTTATAACTGTAAAACGACATTGGTCACTCCTCCTTGAAGCTTGCTCGGGGGCTTTGGCCACCCACAGTGCATTCTATGTCTTTCGCAAAATTGGGTGCGGATTCGCGCTGTTTTTTGGCGAACAGCGCACATTTCAACCATTGATTCTACATTTATGAAATGATAAACTCAAAGTATGGGAAAATATTTTACTTTTTCTGCTGCATTTGAGGATGCTCGCGCATCTTAAATAATAGAACGTGGAAGGGAGCGGCGGTTCATGCTTAGCTGGGCAATGCTGGCCATTGAAAACGAGAGCGATCGGGAATTCATAGAGCGGCTGTACACGCAGAATTACGCAGCCATGCTGCAAAAGGCGAAGGACATACTGAAAAATCATCAGCGCGCGGAGGACGCAGTGGAGGCCGTCATGCTAAGGCTGATCGACCGCATCGACCTGCTCCACCGCTGCAATCAGGTCTCCCTGCATTCGTATCTGCTTACATGCGTCCGCAACGAAGCGATTGGACAGCTTCGCAGGGACAGCAGGCTCTACCCCGGCGATGCGGAAGAAAAAATGCGCATACTGCCGGACGAGAGCGCAGCCGTGGATACGAAGCTGATGTACCAGGCGCAGGTGCAAGCTCTGGCAAAGGCGCTGCAGAGTCTGCCGGAACGCGATGCACTGGCGCTGCGCATGAAGTATTACGAATGTATGGGCGACGCGGAGATCGCCGCAATTCTGAACATCAAGGCCAGCGCCGTTCGTTCGCTGCTCAGTCGCGTGCGCAGAAAGGTATTTGAACTTCTCAGGGAGGCGGAAGCATGATAAAACAGGAGCGCTTCATTCCAAACCACAGCCTGGAGGCCCTTGAAGAGGCCTATCAGGCCGCGCTGCTCAACCTCGCGTTCCAGCAAATAGAACAGGAGGAAATGGCAATGATACACAGGCGGATTCACGATATGGCTCTGGAACCTCAAAACGCCCGCTTTGAAAGGCGGCTCGGACGCAGGCTGCGCAGGGAGCGCGCACGAGCGATGCTCCGCAGCAGCCTGCCGAGGGCGGCGCAGATCGCAGCCTGCCTGATCGCAGTGCTGTCCATCACCGTAAGCGTGGCGCTGGCGACCTCCCAGCAGGTGAGAAGCTGGGCTGCGGGCGTGCTTTCGGGAAGCGTGCTCGACACATCCGACTTTTCATTTGGAGAACCGCTGACCGCGCGCATTACCGGCGGCGTGAACTACGACGGGCATCTGCTGCTGGTGGAGGAAAACGAAACGCTCGTGCTGCGCGAGGACACCGCCGCCGAGCCGGTGCGTTACGAATGGAAGAACAGGGGCACGCGCAGCCTTGCACAGCTGGCGGTCTACAACGGCAGGCTCTACGCGCTCTATAAGACCGGTTATGTGGATCAGGCGGCGCAGGAGCGCAGCGGCGCGGCTGGCAAATACGAAGGATCGCCCTTGCTTGGCGACAGCTTTAACGGTTTGGGCCTTGGCCGCGTGCAGCTCAAGGGAAACGGGACGTTTACCGTAGATGAGCTGGCGAGCTTTGATGGCGATAAGCTGTTCGCAGACGGCGTTTACGACTGCTGCGTGCAGAGCGCCGCCGCCGGAAATGGGAAGCTGTACTTCATTACCGGCTACTCCCTGCCCGAAACGGACGGCTTCAGCTTCAGCAACAGCCGCGTACGCTTCTTCGCCTGCGATCTGACGGGCTTTGAGCTGACGGAGCTGACGCTTCCCATCGAAAACAGCGAAAGCCCCGATTGCGAGCTGTTCAGCGACGGCGAGGTATTTCTCGCCACGTCTACGCAGGAGCTGCCCGTGCAGATATGGCACATTGGCGCAGACGGCAGCAGCAAGTGCCTGGCCATGTTCGGCGAGGGCAGCCGTCCCAACAGCTTCGCCTATTGCGCCGATACCGATACGCTCTATTTCCAGCGGAACGCCGCGATCTACGCCGCGACACACTTCAACGTTGAAGGCGCCGTGCGCGTGGCGCTGTCCGGCGGCAGCGAGGGCGATGGTCTGCTGATCGGCGAAAACAGCTATGCCATCGTCGGCAATGACGTCGAGGTATTCAATTTTGACGATCAGCTTGGCGCGGTAACGGAGCTGACGGTCGGCGGCGGGATCAACGCCAGCGTGGATGCGGAGCTCCGCGCGGCGAACCCCAGCCTCACGCTGATAGAGGATCCCTGCGACAAATATGGAGCGGACTATGTGCAGGCGCTGATCTCCGGCGAAGCCACTGCGGACATTGTAGAAGTATTCTCCGCCGATGAAGGCGCGCTGCACAGTGCAAGCTGGGGCAGGCCCATCATGGACGGGACGATCCGCGCGGAGATCGACCGCATGCCCGAGGGCGTGCGCAGATATGTATCGAAGGCCGATACATATATCGCCTTCCCGTGCAGCACGTTCAGCACCTGTTCCGATGTATCGATTTCCCCCGCATGCTGGGCGCAATCGGGGCTTGGCAGGATGCCTGAAACCTGGCTCGATCTGGTCAGGGCACTGGACAAGCTCTCGCACAGCGCGACTGCGGACAAATATGTGATCTGTACGGATCTTGCGAGCATCGAACAATCGCTGACAGCGCAGCTGACGGAGGGCTTTGCAAGGAGCTGGGCGGCGCAGGGCAAAAGGATGGACTTCGGCGGCACAGACTTCCGAAAGGCAATGGAAACGCTCGCACAGATCGATTTCAGCGCACTGCGATATGTGGGCAACGATGACGCCGAAAACATACTGATTTACTGGCAAAGCGGCGACAGCTTGTATGATCCGAGCCATGCGCCCGATGACAGGCGCGGCGTCACGCTGAAAATACGCTCCGAGGACGTGAAGGTATCGAAGGGAAGCTGCTATCTCGAGCGCATTAATCCGAACGCGGATGCGGATGCGAAGCTGGCGGCGTACAGCTACATGCGCTCGAAGCTGACGAGCGACGAATACACTTACGAGCGCCTGCGCTGGGATTTTGCTACGCCCGCTATGGAGCTGGCGGCCTGGAGCAAGGGCGCAGCAACGCCGAAGCAGCTCGAGGCCTATCGCGAAGCCGTGGGCGACGTCTGGCTTGGCGAACTCTCCGAGCAGGCGAAAAAACGCCGCGACGACGCGCTCGCCGCCTATGCCCGGGGCAGCATCGGTTTTGATGCGCTGGCAGATCAGCTCAACGAAATCTACGCCGAGTATTAATTTGGAAGGGATTGCCGGCGGCGCTTCGCAGGAGTTACTCAGTCTGCCAAAAAACAGGCTAACCCGAGGAGGCTTCCAATCGCGCCCAACGGCATATACGGTGGGCGCGGGCAGTGGCGGAGGAGCTTGCTTCCCCGTCCACCAGCTTGTCAAAAGCATTTTTGATAAGCTAAAGCGGTCATGCCGTTTCTTCAAACTGCATGACCGCTTTCTTGTTGTTCAATCATTAAAATCCAGCTCGCCCACCCGATGACAGGCAACCAGGCGGCCCGATACGGGGCGCAGCTCCGGCGCTTCCGCGCGGCAGCGCTCGCAGGCGTAGGGGCAGCGCGTATGGAAGCGGCAGCCGGACGGCGGATCGATGGGGCTGGGGATCTCGCCGGAGAGCAGCAGCCGCTCATCGGTACGCGCATGCGGATCTGCCTTGGGAATGGCGTTGATCAGAAAGCGCGTATATGGGTGCATCGGCTGGGCGTATACATCTCGCGTATCCCCCACCTCGCACAGGCAGCCCAGGAACATCACGCATACGCGGTCGGAAATAAAGCGCACCACGGACAGATCGTGGCTGATGAACAGATAGGTCAGCCCGCGCTCCTGCTGAAGCTGCTTGAGCAGATTCAGGATCTGGTTCTGCACCGAGACGTCCAGCGCGGAAACCGGCTCGTCGCATACGATCAGCTTCGGATCCAGCGCGATAGCGCGCGCGATGCCGATGCGCTGGCGCTGTCCGCCTGAAAACTGGTGCGGATAGCGGTACAGGAATTCGCCGGGAATGCCCACCGCCTTGAGCAGATCGAGCACGCGCTGCGTGGTCGCGGCCTCATTCGGGCAGAGCTTATAGGTTTTCAGCGGCTCTGCTACGATGTCGCGCACCGTCATGCGCGGGTTGAGCGATGCGTAGGGATCTTGAAAGATCAGCTGCATGCGGCGGCGATAGGGGCGAAATTCGCGCTCGCTCATGCCGCCGATGTCCGCGCCCTCAAATCGCAGCGCGCCCGCCGTGGGCTCCAGCAGCCGGATCAGCGTGCGCCCCAGCGTGGATTTTCCGCAGCCGGACTCGCCCACCAGCGCCAGCGTTTCACCTTCAAAGATCTGCAGCGAAACATCGGATACGGCGTGCACCCGTTTCTTATTCTTCAGCGGGAATTCCTTGGAAAGGCCCCTGGCCTCAAGCAATACTTTATCCATATCAGCCCTCCGTGGTGTTGATGCAGCGCGCCAGATGCCCGGGTGCGACCTCCGCAAGCTCCGGCATGGCGCGCCTGCAGGCCTCGGTGCAGCGATCGCAGCGCGGTGAGAAGCTGCAGCCCTCGGGCAGATGCAGCAGATTCGGCACCACGCCCGGAATCGTATCCAGCAGCGGTGAATCGCCGTCCAGCGAAGCTACGGCGTTCATCAGGCCCCGCGTGTAGGGGTGCGCCGGATGGTCGAACAGCTCAAAGGTCTCCGCCTGCTCCACCACGCGGCCGGCATACATGACGTACACATAATCGCACACCTGCGCGATCACGCCCAGATTGTGGGAGATCAGGATAATGCTGGTGCCGATCTCGTCGCGCAGGTTCTTCATCAGCTGCAGTATCTGCGCCTCCACGGTCACATCCAGCGCCGTGGTCGGCTCGTCGGCAATAATCAGCTTCGGTCTGCAAATCATCGCCATGGCGATCATCACGCGCTGGCGCAGGCCGCCGGACAGCTCGTGCGGGTAGCACTCATAGCGGCGCTCGGGCTCGGAAATGCCCACCTTGCGGAAAATGCGCAGCACCTCCGCCTTCGCCTCCCTGGCGCGCACCTTGCGGTGCAGCATGACCACCTCGCATACCTGCTTGCCCACCC
>CAKUOX010000076.1 GCA_934670175.1 uncultured Clostridia bacterium
GAATTAATGCGCACGATCACCTCGCAGCGGCCAAAGCCCATGCGGCCGATGGAATTGCGCACCAGAACGCGCGCGGAATCCTTTTCCCCCGGCGCAACCGCGTCTTCCAGATCCAGAATCACGGCGTCCGCGCCAAGAATTTCACCGTTTACGATGATGTTGGGCGTATTGCCCGGCAAAAACAGCATAGAACGGCGCATGCTTCATTCTCCTTTCGCGCGCAGCACGGCGGTCTCCACCCTTGCGCGAATCACGCAGTCCAGCGCGCCGCGGTCTACCAGACGCACACGCGCGCATTCGACGCCCTGCTCCATAAGCACCTCTTCCACCGAACGGCGGATGGAGGCGCCAAACTGACTGGCCACCACGGAATCCAAATCGATCTCAATTCCCGCCGTGCCCGGCTCCAGCTCGACGTATACGTCGCTGGATTCCATTGTACCGGCGCAGGCGCGCTTCACGATCTCGCTCATACCGAACCGTCACTCTCCGCTCATGCAATATGTGAATTGATATAGATCATTCAGGACATATTATATATTAGAATCTTCAATTTGGCAACTATGATTTATTTACTGTAAACATTTTTTCATGTATAATATATTCTATAAGCGGCAGATTGTTTTGCCGGCCAAAAACTGCGGAGGGCTGCGCATGTATATGACGACCGGCCGGCCCTTTATCGGGCACGCGCTTGAGAACCTGAAGCGCTTTCTGGTGCGCTGCGGTCTGGATTACGACGCGGGCGTGGGCTATACGGCGGCGCTCGTAGAGGATGGCGAGATCATCGCCACCGGCTCGCTGGACGGCGCCACCATCAAATGCGTGTCCGTCGCGCCCGAGCATCAGGGCGAGGATCTGTGCGCCCGCATCCTCACGCAGCTGCGCGGCGAGGCGTTTGAGCGCGGGATAACGCAGCTGACGCTCTTTACCAAGCCCGCAAACGAGGCCATGTTCGCCGCGTTTGGCTTTTATCCGCTGGCGCGCACGGCAGACTGCCTGCTGATGGAAAACAGCCGCGACGGCCTGGAACGGTATCTGGCGAATATTCCCTCGCCCGCTGCGGGTACGGTGGGCTGCATTGTGGCCAACTGTAATCCGTTCACGCTGGGGCATCGGTATCTAATCGAAACAGCCGCGGGCATGTGCGATTATCTGCATGTGTTTATCCTGTCCGAGGATCGCGGTATACTGCCGCCAGAAACAAGGCTGCGCGTCGCGCGCGAGGCCTGCGCCGACATTAAAAACGCCGCCTTTCACCCCACGGGCATATACATGGTATCCGCCGCCACCTTTCCGGATTATTTCATCCGCGACAAGGCGCGCAGTGGCGCGATATTCTGCGAACTGGATCTGAAGCTGTTTGCCGCGCGCATCGCGCCGGCGCTGCGAATTTCCAGACGCTTTGTGGGCACGGAGCCATACAGCGAGACCACCCGCGCCTATAACGAAGCGATGAAGCGCCTGCTGCCTGCGTGCGGCGTGGAGGTCATCGAGCTGCCGCGGCTGGAAGCAGGCGGCGCAGCCGTGAGCGCTTCGCGCGTGCGTGCGCTGCTGGACGCCGGTCAGCTGGAGCAGATCCGATCCCTCGTGCCCGAGCGCTGCTTTCGAGAGCTTCTTATAAAATCAGGAGGAACGCATTCATGAATTATCCGAGCCGCATGCACAAGAGCCTGATCGAATCCTCGTTCTTTGCGCCGCGCGGCCGTCACCGCATCTATGAGCTGGGCATGCAGATCGCGCAGCAGTATCTGAGCCCCTTCGATAAGCTGATCGGCGTGATCGGCGAAGCGGGCTCCGGCAAGAGCGCGCTGGTGCACGGCATGTTTCCCGGGCTTGAGCTGACCAACGACGACGAGGGCGTGAACGTGCGCCCGCTGCCGATTCTGGAGGCCGGCGAGGAGCGCGGCTTCTACACGCCCCACACCTACCACCTGGACATCCGCTTTGAAACCGGCTTTACCCAGCCGCACATTCTGGCAGACGCCATTATGAACGCCATTTCGCTGGGGCGGCGCGTGGTGGTGGAGCACTTCGACCTGATCTATCCGCTGCTGCCGCGCAACGCAGATCTGATGATCGGCGTGGGCGAGCAGATCATCATCGGCAGGCCGACGATGTTCGGGCCGGAGCCGTCCGAATTCAGCGAGATCGTGTACAAATCGCTGCCGTACCGCCTGATGGCGCATACGGCGGAGGATCTGTGCGAAATGCACATGGATCCGGATCTGGTGCACAGCTGCCGCCACGATGATATTCACCACGGCTTCATACTGGATTTTCAGGATCGGCTGCCGCAGATCGACCTGTTCGATCTGGAAATGCGCGTCAATGCAGACATTGCCGCAAACCTGCCCGTGGAATACAGCGACGAGACGCACATCAGCGTCGGCGGACACCGCCACGAATGCAGCGGCCCGCGCACGCACGTTTCGTCTACGGGAAAGATTCGCGGCTTCCGCCTGTACCATGAGATCGTGCACGATATTCAGCAAAATCGCTACCTGATGATCGGTTTCGTGGGCGACGAGAGCGATGCTGGCATCGCAAAGCTGGAAAACCGCCGGGGATACTGAAGCGCTTTCATAATATGAAGGGATGCTGAAACGCTCCTTCCATGCAGTATGAAAACGCATTGTATCCTGCCGGTTTGGATATGAAACACAATTAAGCAAAGGAGTTGCTATCCATGAAGAAAAAGGTTCTGGTGATCGGCGTCATCGGTGCAGACGTACACGCTGTCGGCAACAAGATTCTCTACCACGCCTTTACCGAGGCGGGTTTTGAGGTCGTGAATCTCGGCGTGATGGTCTCTCAGGAGGAATTCATTTCCGCCGCCATCGAGTCCGCCGCAGACGCCATCGTTATCTCCTCCCTGTATGGTCAGGGCGAGCTGGACTGCCGCGGCATGCGCGAAAAGTGCGACGAGGCGGGCCTGAAGGGCATTCCGCTGCTGGTAGGCGGCAACATCGTCATCGGCAAGCAGACCTTCGAGGACGTCGAGCAGCGTTTCAAGGCCATGGGCTTTGACCGCGCCTTCCCGCCCGGAACCGCGCCGGAGACCACCATTCAGGCGCTGCACGAAATTCTGGACACGGAGGATGAGAAGGCATGAAGCCAATCCTGCTGATTGATTTCGGCAGCACATACACGAAGGTCACCGCCGTAGATGTAGAGACGGAAACCCTGCTGGGCACCGCCGACGCCTACACCACGGTGCAGACGGACGTGAACGAGGGGCTTGAAAAAGCCCTGACAAAACTGCAGCAGAAGACGGGGCCGCTGGATTTCGCCGCGCGCTACGCCTGCTCCTCCGCTGCGGGCGGATTGCGGATGGTCACCAGCGGGCTGGTGCCTGAGCTGACCGCCGAGGCCGCGCGGCAGGCCAGCCTGGGCGCGGGCGCGAAGGTGCTGAAGGTGTTTTCCTTTCAGCTGACGGAGGACGACCTGCAGGAGATACTTAAGATCAACCCCGACATCTTCCTGCTGGTGGGCGGCACGGACGGCGGCAACAGCGAGTGCATTCTGCACAACGCGCGCATGCTCGCCTCGGCCAGCTTCAGCTTTCCGGTGGTGGTCGCGGGCAACCGCTCCGTCGCCAGGGAATGCGAACGCATACTGGCCGGGCGCGAGGTGCACCTGTGTGAAAACGTGATGCCGCGCTTCGGCGTGCTCAATACCGAGCCCACGCGCAAGAAGATACGCGAAATATTCCTGAACCGCATCATACAGGCCAAGGGGCTCACGAAGGCCGCGGAGCTCATCTCTGGCATACTGATGCCCACGCCCTCCGCCGTAATGAAGGCGATGGAGCTGCTGGCCAGGGGCTGCGGGGATGAGGCCGGACTTGGCGATCTGATCGCCGTAGACGTCGGCGGCGCTACCACAGACGTATATTCCATGGCGGACGGCATGCCCTCGGCGGCGGACACCGTTTACAAGGGCCTGCCCGAGCCGTATGCCAAGCGCACCGTAGAGGGCGACATCGGCATGCGCTATTCCATTCACGGCATCGTCGACGCAGCAGGGCTTGCCCGCATCGCGCAGCTTGCCGAAATGGACGAGACGCGCGCTGCGGAGCTGATCGATTACCTCGGCAATCACACGGACGTCGTACCCGAGCCGGGCACAGAACTCGAACGGCTGGACTACGCGCTGGGCTCCATGGCAGTGGAGACCGCCGTGGCGCGCCATGCGGGCTTCATGGAGGAAACCTACACGCTGATGGGACTGACCTATGTGCAGTCCGGCAAGGATCTGCGCGCCGTCAAACAGGTGGTTGTCACCGGAGGCTGCCTGATCCACACCGCCCGCACCAAGGGCATCGCTGCCCACGCGCTCGCCTCCTCCGCCGCGCCCATGTCGCTCAGGCCGCTGAAGGCTCAGATTCGCGTGGATCGAAGGTACATATTGGCCGCAATGGGCCTTTTATCGGAAGTCTATCCCCAAACCGCGCTGCACATTATGAAAAAGGAGCTGGAAGATCTTGGATATTCAGAATAAGAGAATCCCGGACGCCGAATTTGAAGCCCTGCGTAAGGAAGTACTGACCCAGTGGCCGACCGGCAAGGACGTAGATCTGGATGAAGCCGTAGCCTACCACAAGGCCATGCCCGAAAGCCGCGTTTTTTCCACCAAGCTGCTCAACGCCAAGAAGGCTGGGCGCACGCTGATCCAGCCCCGCGCGGGCGTGCCGGTGCTGGAGCGCCACATCGAGCTGATGCAGCACCTGGAAAAATACGGCGAGGCGGACCTGCTGCCCACCACCATTGACAGCTATACCCGCCAGAACCGCTATAAGGAAGCGGAAAACGGCATAAGCGAATCCATTCGCCTGAACCGCGCCATGCTCAACGGCTTCCCCGCGGTCAACCACGGCGTGGCCAAGTGCCGCCAGGTCATCGAGAGCGTGAACGTGCCGATTCAGATCCGTCACGGTACGCCCGACGCGCGCCTGCTGGCTGAAATCACCTTCGCGGGCGGCTTCACCAGCTACGAGGGCGGCGGTGTTTCCTACAACCTGCCCTACTGCAAAAACGTGCCCATGGAGCGCACGATCCGCGACTGGCAGTATGTCGACCGTCTGGCCGGATTGTATGAAGAAATGGGCGTGCCAATCAATCGTGAACCCTACGGCCCGCTGACCGGCACGCTGGTGCCGCCCTGCATTTCCCACGCGGCGGCCATCATCGAAGCGCTGCTCGCTGCCGAGCAGGGCGTAAAGAACATCACCGTGGGCTACGGCCAGTGCGGCAATCTGGTTCAGGATATCGCCGCCATCCATACGCTGGAGGAACTGACGGACGAATACCTTGCCAAGTATGGCTATAACGACGTGGTGGTCACCACCGTGCTGCACCAGTGGATGGGCGGCTTCCCGGCGGACGAGGCGAAGGCCTTCGGCGTCATTTCCATGGGCAGCATGATCGCCGGTCTGTCCAAGGCCACGAAGGTCATCGTCAAGACCCCACATGAAGCCGTAGGCATCCCCACGATGGAAGCCAACGCCGCCGGTCTGCGCTGCACCAAGCAGGTAGTCAACATGCTCTGCGATCAGGATTTCCGCGGCGCCGAGCTGGAACAGGAAAAGGAGATCATCCGCCGCGAAACCCGTGCCATCGTAGACAAGTGCTTCGAGCTGGGCAACGGCGATATCGCCGTGGGCGTGTGCCGCGGCGTGGAATCCGGCGCGCTGGACGTGCCGTTTGCGCCCTGCCGCGCGAATGCCGGCCTGATGCTGCCTGCCCGCGACAACAACGGCGCAGTGCGCATCCTAAACTTCGGCAACCTGCCGTTCGACCAGTCGCTGAAGGATTTCCACATTGCCAAGATCGAGGAGCGCGCGAAGGCCGAGGGCCGCAAGGCGTCGTTCCAGATGGTCATTGACGACGTGTACGCCATCGGCAAGGGCTATCTGGTGGGCCGTCCGCGCGGGTAAGCGCTTCACATCGCTGAACAACGTAGTATAAATAAACTGGAGGATAAGAAAATGAAGATTATCGATGTCGTATGTTCCAAGGGTCGTACCGGCTTTTATTTCGACGATCAGCGCGCCATTAAGAAGGGCGCAGGCCACGACGGCGTGTTCTATGTGGGCGAAACCGTGACCGAGGGCTTCACCTCCATCCGTCAGGCAGGCGAATCCATCTCCGTGATGCTGATCCTTGAGGACGGCCAGATTGCCTACGGCGACTGCGCAGCCGTGCAGTATTCTGGTGCGGGCGGACGCGACCCGCTGTTCCTGGCGCGCGATTTTATCCCGCTGATCGACCGCTACATCAAGCCCCAGCTGATCGGCAAGGAAGCCGACAACTTCCGCAAGCTCGCGGCGGATATGGAAGCCATCCAGATCGACGGTAAGCGCCTGCATACCGCCATCCGCTACGGCGTATCCCAGGCACTGTTGGATGCCGTGGCCAAGGCCACCGGCCGCCTGATGTGCGAAGTGGTTGCCGATGAATACGGCTGCACCGTTTCCGACAAGCCGATCCCGATCTTCACCCAGTCCGGCGATGACCGCTACGACAATTCCGACAAGATGATCATCAAGGGCGCGGCAGTGCTGCCCCATGCGCTGATCAACAACGTGGAAACCAAGCTGGGCACGCACGGCGAAAAGCTGGCAGACTATGTGGTCTGGCTGCGCAACCGCATTCTGGAGCATCGCAGCAATGAAAACTACAACCCCGTGCTGCATATCGACTGCTACGGCACCATCGGCCAGATCTTCGGCAATAATAATTACAAGAAAATGGCCGACTATATCGAGCAGCTCGGCAAGCTGGCCAAGCCCTTCCACCTGCGCATCGAAGGCCCGATGGACTGTGACTGCGATCGCGAGACCCAGATCGAGGCGCTGGCCGGCCTGACCGCCGAGATCGATCGCCGCGGCTGCGACGTAGAGCTGGTCGCCGACGAATGGTGCAACACGCTTGAAGACATCAAGCTCTTCGCCGATGCGAAGGCCGGCCATATGGTGCAGATCAAGACCCCCGATCTGGGCGGCGTGAACAACACCATCGAAGCCGTGCTCTACTGCGAAAAGAAGGGCATCGGCGCCTATCAGGGCGGCACCTGCAACGAAACCGACCGCAGCGCGCAGGTTTGCGTGCACTGCGCGATGGCCACCAAGCCCGTGCAGATTCTGGCCAAGCCCGGCATGGGCGTGGACGAAGGCTTCATGATCGTGTACAACGAAATGGAGCGCATCCTTGCCCTGCGCGCCGCAAAGAAGCGCGGTTGATTACGGCAAGCATATAACGATGACCACCGGCGAATGCCGGTGGTCAATTTTATCGTTTCCCAATTTCCTGACAAAACAGTCCATCCCGCGTACAATACCACAGCAGCGTTCCCCGTGCAGTGCGCGGCAGACGCGCTTCAAGGCTCCACTCCGGATACTGCTTTCTGATAGAAAGCTGATTATCATCCAGCAGGGCAATGAACGAAATATAATGGTCGCGCCGCATTTCATGACCAGAGGTAACGTAGAGCTCGCCGTCACTGACCTCCACGCTCAGCCGTTCCTCCGGCAGCGCTTCACGCGCCTTCAGCGGTTCAAGCCGCTGGCCGCAGCAGCTGACCTCCGCATCCTCCATCGCGAAGAGCAGATTATGGCAGTTCGGACATACATAGAACCGCATGCGCTTCATACTGCCATTGGTCATTGCGTTCTCGCCGAGCTCGCCGCGCAGCAACGCCCTCACATCCACGCCCAGTGCTTCCGCAAGCGGTCGCAGCAGCGATACGTCCGGCGCACCGCAGCCGCGCTCCCATTTGGAGACCGCCTTGTCGCTCACGCCGATTTTCTCAGCCAGCTCCAGCTGCGTCATATTCTGGCGTTGGCGCAGCAGACGGATCAGCCCGCCCGTTTTCATTTGATCCATTTTCCATTCACCTCTCAGCCTCTATTGTAGGCGTTGCATGATGATTTTGCAAGAAACGCTCCGTAGAGCCGCGCAGATAAAGGGGCGCCCCGCCAATCGGGACGCCCCTTTCCTTATTCGTTCGCTTGTTCCGTTATTCAGCCTGTTCGGACTTCTCCTCCACAGGCTGCTCCTCAGCCTTGGGCTGTTCCTCGGCCTTCGGCTGTTCTTCATCCTTGGGCTGTTCCTCGGCCTTCGGCTGTTCTTCATCCTTGGGCTGCTCTTCGGCCTTCGGCTGTTCCTCAGAACCCCCTTCATCCTTCGGCTGCTCTTCAGGGTTTTCATCAGCCTTGGGCTGCTCCTCAGCATCAGGCTTCTGCTCGGGTTCGGTCGGCGGCACATCCTCACCCTCGGCGGGCTGCTGGGCCTCCTCCGGCTCGATCACGGGCGCGGGAACCACCGTTACAACGACCTTCGCGCTCAGCTTGTTCGCAGTCTTTACGGTAATGGTCGCCTTGCCTTCCTTCAGAGCGCTCAGCGTACCGTCCGCATTCACCTTCACAATGGCGCTGTTCGAGCTGGAAAGCGTCGCCTTCGTGGTCGCCGTTACAGGCTCCAATCTGTATTCGAGCGTGAAATTCTCGCCCACGGTGACCGTCCGCTCCGCATCGACGAACGCAACGCCCGTCGCCTTGGTCGGATCGACCACCTGAACCGTTATGGTAGCCTTGGCATTCTTATTCTTCGTAGTCGTTACCGTGATCTTAGCCTTGCCTTCCTTCAGCGGTGTGACCACACCGTCCGCAGACACCGTCGCAATGCGCTTGTCGGACGTCGTGAACTTCACGTCAGATTCCGCCGTCTCCGGCAGCAGGCCATATTCCAGCTGCAGCGTTTCACCCAGATTGACCCTCACCGTGCCACTCTGGACGAACTGTACGCCCGTCGGCTTCTTCGGGTCGAACACAGTAATCGCAATCGTCGCCTTGATGCGGCTGTTCTTCGCAGTCGTTGCGGTAATGGTGACCTTGCCTTCCTTCAGCGGCGTAACCACACCGTCCGCAGACACCGTCGCAATGCGCTTGTCGGACGTCGTGAACTTCACATCAGATTCTGCAGTCTCCGGCAGCAGCGTGTAGTTCAGCTGCAGCGTATCCTGCAGCGCCAGTCGCGCCGTCTTGCCCGCTTCCAGCGTAATGCCAGTCGGCTTCTTCGGATCGAACACGGTAATCGTGATCGTCGCCTTACGGTTGTTCTTCGCGGTCTTTGCGGTAATGGTAACCTTGCCTTCCTTCAGCGGCGTGACTACGCCCTCCGCAGACACCGTCGCAATGCGCTTGTCAGACGTGGTGAACTTTACATCGGATTCCGCAGTCTCCGGCAGCAGCGTGTAGTTCAGCTGCAGCGTATCCTGCAGCGCCAGCCGCGCCGTCTTGCCTGCCTCCAGCGTGATGCCCGTCGGCTTCTTCGGATCGAACACGGTGATCGCAATCGCCGCCTTGATGCGGCTGTTCTTCGCGGTCGCCGCGGTAATAGTGACCTTGCCTTCCTTCAGCGGCGTAACCACGCCGTCCGCAGACACCATCGCGATGCTCTTATTCGACGTCGTGAACTTCACATCGGATTCCGCAGTCTCCGGCATCAGCGTATAGTTCAGCTGCAGCGTATCCTGCAGCGCCAGCCGCGCCGTCTTGCCTGCGTCCAGCGTGATGCCCGTCGGCTTCTTCGGGTC
>CAKUOX010000077.1 GCA_934670175.1 uncultured Clostridia bacterium
TTTTGCGCCCGGAAATCCGAAGGATTTCAGCAAAAACTGGAGGGGGGTGGCAGTGGCGGGGGAGCTTCTCCCCCGTCCACAGGCTTGTCAAAAATGGTTTTGACAAGCAAAGTGCGGCTGTGCCGGTCATTACCAGCACAGCCGCGCTTTTTTGTGCACTCACTTCTATTTACTTACATCAGTTCAAATTGCAGGTTGACGTCCTTCATATAGCCCTGCTGTCCCTGATAGCTGATGCGCACCCAATTGTCGCCCTCTATGATCTCCACGACGTCCACCTGTATGCCCGCGCCAAGCGTGCCCAGCTGGTTTGCATCATCGGATCCATCGTCATAGAACATCGCGTCGCTGCCGTCGGCATTTGCAAGCACCGTGGCGACGATCGCTTCGCCGATCGTCTCATCTGCCAGATCGTCCGCATCCGAAGCGTCCGCCGCATCGCCCGCGGTCAGATCCGCCGCGCTGCCCTCGTGGAAGCTCAGATAATCGTTGAGCAGATAGCCGATCGCTTCGCCATAGCCAACCTTCGTCCAGCCCTCCGCCAGCGTCAGCACACGCAGATTCGTGCCGTTGGGCACTTTGGCCAGCACCTCGCCCTGGCTGTCGGGCTCGGCACGCAGGTTCAAACTCACCTGGTCGTCGCCAGTATTCACGGTGACATAATTGATGATCTCCGCATCGCTGCCGGAAACAAAATCGGCGCTTGTGTAGTACTGAGAGAATTCATCTGCCACGCTCTGCGCACCTGCCAGATATTCGGCGTTCGTATGCCCGATCTGATATTGCCCGCCGTTGCCCGAATACTTCAGAACGACGTTATACTGCGTCAGCGGTGTCAGATACTTTTTCAGCACATAGCCGCTGGCGGAATCCCGCGCAACGTTCACCCAGTCGCCGCTCACGCCCAACACGCGCATCGTGTCGCCATCGCGCAGCTTGCCGACGCTCTGGCTGCCGGTATCGGGCTGCTGCCGCACGATGATATTGGAATTCTCGCTGTGCAGCTGCGCCATCTGAATCTCCTCGCGCACGATCTCCACCTGCGGCGCATCGCCCACGCTGTCACGCATCTGCGCGAGCTGGTGGTAGACCGCCCGCTGAATCTCGGCGCTCGCGCGCCCGTCGGCCGCATAGCCGCAGGCCTCTTGAAACAGCTTGACCGCATCGCTGACTTCAACGTCGTACACGCTGTCCAAGCTGCCCGAATATAGCCCCAGCTCAGTAAGCGCCTGCTGCAGCTTCTTCACTACCGGGCCGCTGCGCCCTTCCTCCAGCGCAATCAGGCCGGTGGAAACCGGCGCATCATCCGAATAGAGCACCTCCAGCAGCTCGCCGCTCGCGATGCCGTTCTGAGATACGCCCAGATCCTGCTGAAAGCGCTTTACCGCCGCAGTAGTCTCCGTGTTGTAATGTCCATCGGGCTCGCCCTCAAAATAGCCCAGATCCGCCAGGCGATACTGCAGATCCGAAACCTGCACGCCGGCATTGCCACGGCTGAGCGCATCCTCAGAATAGCCCAGGTATTCCGAATAGCTCATGCCATTTTCACCCGTGTAGGATGAGACCAGCAGCAGCTGGCGCAGCTCCTCCTGCGGCTCCGCGTCATCAAATATCCGCACGCGCGTGCCGACCAGGCACTGCTTGGCAATGAAGCGCGCATCGTCCACGCGCAGGCGCATACAGCCGTGCGAGGTAGGCGTACCGAATTCCTCCACGGCGTCCGCCAGCATGGTGGACTCGTCCTTTTTTGCAAAGGGCAGCGAATGGAACATGTAGCCCTGATAGATGCGCGTGGCGAATTTCACAAAGCAGTGATACTGCTGAAACCACGTCCATTCCCCGCGCTCCGACGCGCGGCCGTTTTCCATCAGATCGAAGGTGCCCAGAGGCGTGGAATTGTTCATGCCCGACGAGGTAAGCATCTGCCGCGCGATGGTACCGTCCGACGTGTTGTACACCGTGACGATCTGGTTGGCAATATCCACCTCGATATAATAGGGCATATTATAGCTTGACGCCGCCAGCGCGCTTCCAAACGAGGCGCCCATCAACAGCGCGGCCAGCAGCAGCGCCAGGACCGCCCGTGCGCTCAATTTTCTCATGATTATCGCCTCACATCAGGCGGAACGAAAGGTTGACGTCCCGCATATAGCCAACCTTATCGCCGTCCCCCTTTATCGTGACCCAGCCGGTATCCTCGTCCACAGAGACAACCTCGACCTCCACATCTGCCTTGAGTTGCGTGATCACCTCAGCGTTCTCAGACGCCTCGGCGTAAACATTAACGCGGCCGTCGCGCTTATCGGGCATCACCACTGCCAGCATCGTCTCGCCGTCGCCGATATTCAGCTGATCCTCCGTGCCCTCGACCACATCATAGCCGTTGCCCAGCACGATGCCGCCGCCGGTCAGCGCTTCCTTTTCGATCGCAGTGCTTTCAACCTCGCTGGCAAGCCCCTCCCAGAAGGTCAGGTAATCATCCATCAGATAGCCGATCTCCGCGTCGTAGCCCACCTTTGTCCAGCCGTCGGCGCGGGAAAGCACGCGCAGCTTGGTGCCGTTGGGAATCTTATACAGGATCTCAGCATCGCCTGAGGGCGCCGCACGCAGGTTCAGGCTCACATCGTCCGAACCGGTATTGACGGCGCAGAACGTAACGGTATCGTTCAGATAATCCATGAACTGCTCGTTCGCGTAATACTCGGAAAACTCGGTCTTGATGTCCTGCGCGCCCGCCATGCGCTGCTGGAGGGTATTGCCCAGCGTGATCGACTGGCCGGAGCTGGCGGAGGTCAGCGTCAGGATCGGATTCGTTTCGGTATAGGGGCTGAGATACTTTTTCTTCATGTAGCCGCTGCCTGCGCCCGCAGTCACCGCCGCCCAGTCGCCCTGCACGCCGGTCACGATCAGCGTATCGCCATCGGAGACCTTGCCCACCTCGGCGCTTTCCGTAGAGGGCTGCTCGCGGACAATGATCTTGGTATTGGGCGATTTCACGGTGGCCATGGTAATCTCCTCATTGGTCACGCTGGCGGATATTTCGCCCTCGCCCAGCTCCTGCTGCACCTTGTTCAGCTCATAATAGAGCAGCTGCTGTATCTCGGGCGTAGCGATACCATCCGCCGTATAGCCGCAAACCTTCTGGAAGGCCTTGATCGCGTCGCTTACCTCCACGTCGTACACGCCGTCGAGCGGGCCCGTATACAGACCCATGCTCTGCAGCGCCTGCTGGAGCTTCTTTACCACAGGGCCGCTCTTGCCTTCGCTGATGGTGATCTGCCCCGCCGCGACCGGCGCCTCATCGGAGAAGATAACCTCCTCGAGCTCCTTGGACGTAATACCCGTCTGTGCAAGTCCCAGATCCTTCTGCAGATTCTTGACCGCGCCGACCAGCGCATTGTCATACTGGCCGCTCGCCGTGCCATCGTAATAGCCCAGATCGCTCATGCGAGCCTGCAGATCGGAGACCTCGGTACCGGCGCTGCCGATGCCCAGTGCATCTTCAGAAACACCCAGGAATTCAGAATAGGTCATGCCGTCCTCGCCAGTATAGGAGGAAATATAGAGCAGCTGACGCAGATCCTCATTCTTTACGCCGCTCTTGTAGACCTCCACGCGCGTACCGGCCAGACAGTTCTTGGCAATGAATTCCGCATCCTCCACGCGCAGGCGTACGCAGCCGTGCGAAGCGGGCACACCGAACTGCGCCGCCGCCTTGGCGTTCATCGCGTCGTTGCGATTGTGGTTGAACGTAATGGAATGGAAGAAATAATTATAGTAGTAGCGCGTCGCCCACTTGGCATAGCAGTGGAAGAAGCGGAAATAATACCACTCCTTGCGTTCCATATCGTTTTGGCGCTGGGGCATGTACCACACGCCGGTCAGCGTCGCGTCGTTCATACCGGCGGAGCAGAGCATCTGCCGCGCGATGGACTTATCCGCAGTATTGTAAATGGTAACGATCTGATTTGTCAGATCCAGCTCAATATAATAAGGGCGATCATACGCCGCAGAGGCAGGCTCGACAAGCAAATTGCCCAGCGCTAGAACCAGCGCCAACACAAGCAGCAGAAATCTCTTGGTGCTCATACTCTCTCCTCAGATCATCAAAATTACTTCTATCAATTATAACAGCCCGTGTGCCAAAACACAAGTCTCTGCGCTCAGTCGAGCCGAAAAAGCCCGATTTTATCCCCGCCGCTTCATACAAATTCGCTCAGATACACCGCGCGCTGACGCTCGTATTCGCGGTTGTAGAACGCATCGCCGCCCTCATGCAGCTTCTGTATATATTCGTGACGATTGCGCATCAGCTGCGAATTGTGGATCGCCAGGGTGTAGATGGCGATATTGGAGCACTGGTCGGAAATGCGCTCCACGTTCGTCAGCACGTCCACAAACGTCAGCCCCGTATAGGTGCCGCACTGTCCCTCACGCAGGCGGCGAATGTGGCGCTTCTTGATGACGGCCACCAGATCGTCGATCACTTCCTCCAACGGCTCGATCTTCGTGGCGGCCTCCATGTCGAATTCACCGAAGCATGCCGCCGCGTATTCCAGGATCTCGTTCAGCGCGTCGCCGAGCACAGAAAGCTCGTACAACGCGATTTCAGACAGATTGCCATGCTGGTTTTTCAGCGCCTCGGCATTTTCGACCAGATTCGTCGCCAGATCGCCGATGCGCTCCATTTCAGACTGGCATTGCAGATAGTAATTCAGCAGGTCGCTGTCATCCTCGCTGTCCACATGCGCGGACAGATGGATCAGATATTCGTCTACGGCGTCGGCCATGCGGTCGATGGTATCCTCGCTCCGGTTGAGCTTTTCCGCCTTTTCCGGATCGAAGCCGTTCATCAGCTCGAGCGCGTGCGCCGTATTGTCCGTCGCCAGGCGCTGCATCACCTGAATGACCTTGTGCGCAGCGTTGAGCGCCATCTGGGGCGACAGGAACAGCTTTTCGTCCAGCTTCTGCGCCACCGCATCCATCAGCACGTTTTCTTCCTGCTTGCGCGGGATCAGCTTCAGCACGAAATTATAGATCAATCCGGCGATCGGCAGCAGTGGCAGCGCCTCGATCAGATTAAACAGCGTGTGCGTGTTGGCAATGGTGCCGCTGGTCATCACGGAGTCCCACAGGCTGTCCAGCAGGCCGACCCTGTGCGCCACCGTCACCACCAGCAGCAGCCACGGAATGCCCAGGCAGTTGAACACCACCGTTACCAGACCCGTGCGCTTGGCGTCCGCATTCGTGCCGATGGCGCACATCAGCGCGATGGTGATGCACTCGCCCAGATAAATGCCCAACAGTATCGGAAACACCAGTCGGAAGGTCAGCACGCCCGTGGTGCTGAGCGTTTGCACCATGCCGACGCTGGCGGACGAACTCTGCGTAATAAAGGTAATGGCGGCGCCCAGCAAAAAGGCCAGCACCGGTTTATCCGCAAAACGCGATATGAGACTTACGAAGGTTCCGGAGGTTGAAAGCGGCTGCACGGCGGCCGTCATGCCGATCAGGCCGGTAAAGAGGATGCCAAAGCCCATGGCGATCTCGCCGATGGCGTTTGAATTCTTGGATTTGACGAACATGATCAGCACGATGCCCACCAGCGCTGCGAACGGCGCGAGCGTGTCCGGCTTGAAGAAGTTGAGCCACTGGCTGCCGCCGGAGCCGTTCAGATCCATCAGGCGGATGATCTGGCCGGTAATCGTGGTGCCGACGTTCGCGCCGAGCACGATGCCCACCGATTGCCGCAGCGTCAGCATACCCGTGGCCACCAGACCGGCGGTAAGTATGATCGTAGCCTTCGAGCTCTGAATCAGCGCCGTAATCAGCACGCCGAGCAGAAAGCTCTTGAATGTACTGTTGGTTACGCGCTCAAGCGCCTTCTGCATGGCGCTGCCATTGTTCTTTTTTAGGCCGTCGCCCATCACGCGCATGCCATACAGGAACAGTCCCAGACTGCCCAGCAGGCTTATGCAGTCAAATATGCTCATTCTGAACTAACCTCCGTTTGCGCTTCCGGCAGTGCGCGCCGGCTCTGCGCAGTATCAAAAGCTGAAATACGCATCTATAATCAACCGCAAAGCGCGGTTATGTTCGGGAACAACTGCAAATAAACCATATAACGCCACTTTATATTTTTTATCATAGCGTCCGCAGGTAAAAAACGCCCCTGATTTTGCAACTAGTTTCTGTTAATTCAGAAATTGGCGGATACTATACGCCGCGCGAAGGGCGGCAGGCAGAAGAATCGCCGGCGCGCTCCCAACGGAGCCTGACAACCTGTAAGGCTTCGGCTTCGCCGTTTTCTGTCCTTCAAAAAAATGCCCGCAAGGAAAAGCATTTGCCTTCCTCGCGGGCATCTATAAACCAGCTTAGACCTCGGGCTGAGAATCGTTCTCGGTGCTGACGTTCTCAACGGAACGGATCGCCCAGCGCGCGATCACGACGGTGTTCTCCATGGAACCGAACTTCAGGGTCACGGTGTCGTCCTTGATGGCGGCGATGGTGCCGTAGAAGCCGCCGATGGTGCAGATGCGGTCGCCAGTCTTGAGCGCGGCCAGCATGTTCTTGACAGCCTTGTCCTTCTTGCGCTGCGGGCGGATCATCAGGAAATAGAAGATCGCAACCATCGCAACGATCATGATGATCATGGAGATCGCTTCTCCGCCGCCGGCGGCGGTAGTAGCAGCCGCAGTTTCAGCCAATGCACTGGTAGAGAAAAGATTCATAGTTTCGTGTGCTCCTTTACATCTGTATGTTATTTTTATTATACCCAACTCGCCGCACTTTTACAACGATTATCTGAACAAAAACTGTGTCTATTAGGTAAATTTTCGCATTTCTGCCGCATTTACCAGTTGCCGCGCCCGTGGCGGGCATAGAATTCGTTCGTCCAATCCAGCAGTGCGTCGTTTTCGATGGCTTCGCGCATTTCCGTCATCATGTGCGTCAGGAAATAGATATTGTGGATGGAGTTGAGCCGCAGCGCCAGTATTTCGCCCGCCTTGAACAGATGGCGAATATAACCGCGGGTGAAGTTTTTGCAGGCATAGCAGTCGCAATCCGCGTCCAGCGGCGTAAAATCCTCCGCATATTTGGCGTTGCGCACCACCAGCCGCCCATCGTGGGTAAAGACCGTGCCGTTGCGCGCCACGCGCGTGGCCAGCACGCAGTCAAACATATCCACGCCGCGCAGCACGCCCTCGATCAGGCAGTCGGGCGAACCGACGCCCATCAGATAGCGCGGCTTGTTCTGCGGCATGTAGGGCATCATCGCGTCCAGCATGTCGTACATGATCTCCTTCGGCTCGCCCACCGAAAGCCCGCCGATGCCAAAGCCCGGCAGATCGAGCTGCGACATTTCCCTGGCACACTCGATGCGCAGATCCTTGTAGAACGCGCCCTGCACAATGCCGAACAGCGCCTGATCCTGCCGCGTTTTGGCCTTCATGCAGCGCTCCAGCCAGCGAATGGTGCGATGCATCGCGTCCTTTGCGCGGGTATAATCGCAGGGATAGGGCGAGCACTCGTCAAACTGCATCGCAATGTCCGAACCCAGTGCTTCCTGTATGCCGATGGATTCCTCGGGGCCGATGAACATTTTACTGCCGTCAAGGTGCGAACGAAATTCAACGCCCGCTTCCGTCAGCTTGCGCAGATCCGCCAGCGAAAACACCTGGAATCCGCCGCTGTCGGTCAGTATCGGACGATCCCAATTCATGAAGGCGTGCAGGCCACCCGCCTTTTTGATCAGATTCTCGCCCGGGCGCAGATGCAGGTGGTAGGTATTGGACAAAATGATCTGCGCGCCGCATTCCTTCAGTTCGTCCGGCGACATGGTCTTCACGCTCGCCTGCGTGCCCACCGGCATGAAGATCGGCGTCTCGATCACGCCGTGCGGCGTGTGCAGGCGGCCGCGCCGCGCGCCCGTCTGCTTGCAAACATGCAGCAGTTCAAACTCAAAGGGTTTTTCCATAGCTTGTCGTTCATCCTCCGAATCTAATTCAGTTCATAAAAACAGCGGCCTGCAAACGCGGGTCGCTGTTCAGGCATATACGCTTTAATCCTCAGCGGGCAGCCGGCTTTCTGCGCCTGAAGGTCAGCGCAAGCGCCGCAGCCGCCAGCACAAAGCCACCGACCGCTACGCCGATGGGCATGGAAGTATCGCCGGACTTGGGAACGCTGTTGTCGATCACGCGCGCGCTGATGTCCATGCTGACCAGCATCCTGCCGTCGGCGTCAAAGGCATCCATGCGATAAACGCCGCTGTTCTCCACCGCGGCATTGACGATGCTGTACGCCTTCTGGTTCGCGCCGCTGATCGCTTCGCCCTCATAATACCACTGGTAGGAGGCAGGCTCTACGCCCTCGATATTCACTTCCATGGACAGATCCTCGCCCACGTTCACCACGGCGCTCTGCGTCATTCTGGAAACGCGCATCACCACCGTCGTCGAAATCTCGCCCTCGGCCAGCGCGCAGGTGCAAAGCAGCAGCGCCAATACCAGCAAAGCAAGCCTCTTCATCGTGCGAATCACTGAGTCTCCTCCCCCAACTGTTGTTCCTGTACACGATCCATTCTATACCAGGATCCGACATTATTCAATAATTTCGCGTGCATATGCACAAAAACGCCTTGCAATCTAAATATTTGCATCTTAATCGCAATATTAGTTCATATTTATATAATAATTTGTTTCATCGGTCTTTTCGTTCTCCGGTTTACTTTACAGCGCGCGGGATATAATGCTATAATTGTACAGGAGATCGCTTTTTGACTTTGGAGGATGTATGACTGCTTTTATGCTTCTTGCGGCTTATTTATGCTGCGGCGCGCTGATCGCAGACGCGCTGTTTCGGAATAAATGCGCGCTGATCCGGCTGTGGCTTGGATTGTGCGCGGGTCTGATCCTGCTGATGTGGCTTCCGGCCGCATTCGCCTTCTTCATGGATTTCACGCGCACCGCCACGCTGTGCGGGCTGGGCGCGGCAGTCCTGATGGCTGCGGCAGCGCAGCTGCTCGCGCGAAAAAGGCCCCGCGCCGCGCAGAGCTTTACCGGAAGTATGCCAATATGGCTGCTGCTTGTGCTGATCGTGCCGCTGCTCGGCCTGTCCGCCTACCTGCAGTACACGCATACGCTGTGCTATGTGGACGGCGCGCTGCACGTCGGCCAGTCCACCTACGGCGATCTGTGCCTGCACCTGGGTATCGCCACCGGTCTGCAAAACGCCGCCTTCCCGCCGGAATACACCATCCTGCCGGGCACGCTGCTGGGGTACCCCTTCCTGAGCGACAGCATGGTCACGAGCCTGCTGCTCCTTGGCGGCGACCTGGCTGCATCCTTTGCCGTAACCGGCACGCTGATGATGGGGCTGGTCTACCTCGGCTTCGTCATATTTGCCTGGCAGCTGACCGGCGGCAAAAAGAGCTCGGTCGCGCTCGCCTTTATCC
>CAKUOX010000078.1 GCA_934670175.1 uncultured Clostridia bacterium
GCCCGCGTTTCCTTGTCTTGCAGGGTTTTTCAGCGTCTGGCAGTCTGTTGACTTTGTCAACATCCTGAGCAAAGCCGGAGCTTTGCAAATCGGCGTGCTCCAAAGGAGCACGCCGACATTCTTACACACTATATAGCTTTGCCGCGCTGCGATCAGCCCGCGTACTCCGCCCAGTGCTCAGTCCACTTTTCAAGCAGGGCTTCCTTCTGCTCGCCGAGCCATTCCCAGTCGATTTCGACCAGACCCAGCTCGCTGTCATCCGGATAGTTGCCGTACTTGATGGTGGTGTTGGTGCCGCGCGCACAGTTCTCCTCGGAGCGCGCCAGCTGATAATCGGCAGAACCGCAGAAGTCCATGAAAGCAGCGGCAGCCTCGTAGTGCGGGCAATCCTTAACCATGCCGGCGCCGGAAGCGCAGGCGGTGTTGCCCTCCTTGGGGTAGACCAGGCGAATGTTGTCCGCGCCGTTCTTGGTGATCTGCATCTCAACGATGTTCTCATAGGTCAGGCCAACGACATATTCGCCGCTGATGACGCTCTTGAACACGGTGGAGGAGGAGGTGGTGATAACGCCGTCGCAGTTCTGGATCAGCGCATCGATGTAATCCCAGGACTTTTCATCGCCGAACTCATCGCCCATCAGCGCCAGAATGGTGTGGAACTGACGATATGCGGAAGAAGAAGCGGCGGGATCGGCCTGAATGATCTTGCCCTTCAGCGCCGGATCCAGCAGAGACTCGTAGCTGTCGATGGTCAGACCCAGCTCAGCCTCCAGCTCCTCGTTGACAACCAGCGCCATGTACTGGATGTCGAAGAAGGTGTAGTAGCCGTAGGGGTCGATCTTGCTCAGCTCATCGGCGATGGTGGGCGTGTACTGCTGCAGAACATCGTGGTACACGGTGCCGTCAGACTCGAACAGGCCACCCATAATGACGTCCGCCTGCGGGTTGTTCACTTCGCCGCGCGCGCGGGCGATCAGCTTGCCGACGGAGTCGGAGATCCACTCGATGGTGCAATCCGGATAATACTTGTACCAGATGGCTTCAACGGTCTGCTGCTGGGGATCGTCCAGTGTGGAATAGACGACCACGTGGTCGCCGATGGACGCGGGATCCTCGCGCACCCAGGAGGGCTTTTCCTCCGCGAATGCGCTGCAGCTCAGCACCAGCAGGGCGATCAGTACGAGACTCAAAAGTTTCTTCATAGTTGGTTTCCTCTCCTTTTTTATTTTGTTAGCCTTGCGGCTTAACGTCGGTTTCAGGCGGTCACACGCTCATCTTCTCGGAGCCGCGCGTGCAGACCAGATAGAGCACCAGGCAGACGATGGTCAGCAGCGTCGTGACCGTCGCAAACGCGGACGCCGTTCCGTAGGAACCCAGCGTGATGGCGTTGTAGGTGCTCAGCGTCAGCGTGATGGTGGAATTGTTGTACAGGAAGATACCGCTCGACATTTCCGTAATGATGGACACGAAGCTCAGGATCGCACCGGAGACGATGCCGCTGGTCATCTGCGGCACGGTGACCTTGATAAAGGTCTTGATCTTCGATGCGCCGAGGCTGATGGCAGCCTCCTCTGTACTGATTGGAATCTGCATCATCGTGGCTGTGGCGGATCTGCTGGTATACGGCATTCGCCGGATTGCCAGTGCAATGACCATGATGGTCATGGTGCCCGTCAGCGAGAAGTACTTCGTGTTGAACGCGATGATCAGCGCGATACCAATAACCGCGCCCGGCATGATATAGGGCAGCATGGAGATGGTATCCACCGTATGGCTCAGGCCGCTGGAGCGGCGCACCACCAGATAGGCGATGAGCACGGCGATGATGATGATGACCACCAGCGCGATGATCGAGATCACCAGCGTATTCTTGACCGACCTGCCCAGCAGCTTGCGGATCGCATTCTGATAGTTGGACAGCGAATAGGTGTCCTGCGCCACCTGACCCTTGTAATCGCGGAACGAGTCAAAGATGATGTAGAACTGCGGCAGCAACGCCACGGCGATCAGCAGGTAGCAGTAGGCGTGCATGAGAAAGCCCTTCACGCCCCTGGCTTCCTTCTTCTGAATCGGGTGCAGCGAATTAATGGTGAACTTGAAGCGGGATGTGGCGAATTTCTGCACCAGGAACACCACCGCCGTCAGCACGATGGCCAGCACGCTCACCGCTGAGGCAAAGTTGTAGTCCGCGCCGACTTCGCTGAGGAAGGAGTCGTAGATCAGCACCGGGAAGGTCTTGTAGCCCTCACCGATCAGCGCCGGCGTACCGAAATCTGCAAACGCGCGCATGAACACGATCAGCGCCGCCGCCAGTATCGTGGGCATCGTGAGCCCCATAATGACCTTGAAGAAGCGCTTCAGGCCCGTGCAGCCCAAATTGGCGCTGGCCTCCAGCAGACTGTTGTCGATGTCCTGGAACGCGCCGTTCATGTAGATGACCACCAGCGGGAACAGCTTCAGCGACTGTACCAGCAATATGCCGCCGAAGCCGTAGATCGAGCCGAGCTTTATACCCAGCCCCTCCAGCAGCTTGGTAATCACGCCGGAACGCCCCAGCAGCATGATCCACGAATACGCGCCGATAAAGGGCGCGGACATGGTACACAGCAGCGCCAGCACGAACAGCACCTTTCTTCCCCTCAGGCGATAGAAGGAGAAGAAATAGGAAAACGGTACGCCGATCAGCAGCGAAATCACCATCACTGCGGCGGAGACCTTGAAGCTGTTCAGTATCGTCGAATAGTAATACTTCTTGGAAAAGAACTTGGTGAAGGCCTTCATCGTAAAGCCCGTCTTTTCCGTGTAGAACGCCTCCCACAGCAGGCGAATGCAGGGATAGATGAAGAAAACCACAAACAAGAGCAGCAGCATCAGGCCCAGCACGGTCCAGATGTCCCGCCTGCGCTTCGTTTTCATGCATCCACCTCCAGCTCGTTGTGGACGCCCCGCATCAGGCTGCGGCCGCTCTCGCGGTCAAAGGCGTTCGCCTTGACTGCGTTCAGCGTCAGCCGCACGCGGGTGCCCGGGTTCAGAATGGAGTCGATGCGCGATTCCTGAATGATCTCCGCCTGTTCGCCGGTCTCCATTTCCACAAAGTAGTGGGTATTCAGGCCGAGGAACACGCTGTCCTTGATGACCGCGCTCACGCCCTCGCCCGTCAGGTCGGTATGCACCAGCAGCTCCTCGGGACGCGCGGAAAGCACGATTTCCCGATCCTTGCGGCAGGCCGGCGCCACATCCGGCATTTCCTCGCTGTATCCATTTGCAAAGCGCACGCGGCAGGAATCACCCTGACAGACCAGCTCGGCATGGATCAGGTTGGACTTGCCGATGAAGGTGGCGACAAACAGATCCGCCGGACGCTGATAGATGTCCTTGGGCTTGCCGCAGTGGCGAATCACGCCCTCGCTCATTACCGCGATGCGGTCGGAGATGGCCATGGCCTCCTCCTGATCGTGGGTGACGTATACGGTGGTGATGCCGACGTCGCGCTGAATGGCCTTGATGACGGTGCGCATCTCCACGCGCAGCTTCGCGTCGAGGTTGGACAGCGGCTCGTCCATCAGCAGCACGTCCGGGCGGATGACCAGCGCGCGCGCCAGCGCCACGCGCTGCTGCTGACCGCCGGAGAGCCTGTCGGGCATGCGGTTCGCATATTCATCCACATGCACCAGCTTCATGAATTTTTCCGCCTCGCTGTGGATCTGCTCCTTGGGTATCGGGCGGTTTTTCAGGCCGAATTCCACGTTTTTGCGCACCGTCATGTTCGGGAAAATGGCGTAATTCTGGAACACCATGCCGATATTGCGCTTGCCGGGATCCATATCGTTGATGCGCTTGTCGTTAAAGAAAAAATTGCCGCCTTCAATGGTATTGAAGCCCGCAATCATGCGCAGCAGCGTGGTCTTTCCGCAGCCGGAGGGGCCGAGCAGCGTAAAAAATTCCCCGTTATGGATCTCCACCGACAGATCCGGAATAATAGTCTTATCGCCATACCGCTTTACTGCATTTTGAATCTGGATCCCAACGCTCATAAGCAACCTCCTGTTGACGATACGGGCACAGCGCCCATATCGTAACCTTCATTTATAAAGTGCATATATATTTATTCTGATCAAAATACGCTATGCCGGTCTGTCCATTATAACAGATTATAGAAAAATGTCAATATATTTCTCATCAATTGTTAAATCAGTCGCATGAAAACGCGCTTTTTGGTAAATATGCCCAAAACATAAGCGTGCTGTGCCCCTTGGAGCTGTCACCCCGCAGGGCCCGGCCTTGCTGACCCTTTCACGCAAAAAAGCGGAAGGCGCCTTCAGGGCGCTCAGTCTGTTGACAAAGTCAACAGACTGCCAGACGCTGAGAAGCCCTGCAAGGCAAGGAAACGCGGGCTGCAAATGAGGGCGCATACTTAGATGTATGTAACCGATTTTGCAGCCCGCGTTGACGATGCAAGCGGAAATTTCAACTTCTTCAGAAGTTGTTCAGGAAATTTCTGCGGTTGCGGGGTTTATCAGCGGCCTGAGGCGCCTTCAGGGCGCCTCCGCCGTAATATGCCGTAATATAATGATATGTGAATATGCTTACAGGCTGCTGCGCAGCTCCTCCAGCATTTCTACCGAAATGGGGCAGAGCCTGGAGCCGCTGTGGATGATCGCCTTATCCACATATTCGCGCGCCTTGGCGGTATCGCCGTCCTCACGGGCGAAGTTCGCCAGCGCGTACAGCGTGGTGATCTGGCTGGGACGCTGCTTATAGGCGCGCTGGTAATAGTCTCTGGACTTGGCATACATTTCGGCAGCCGCTGCGGCGTCGCCATTTTTTTCAGCCCAGATGCCCTGCTGGCGGCAGAGCTCGCCCAGATTGTCCAGCGTGGCCGCGTCCTCATCATCGTAATCCATGGCCTCGTCCAGCAATGCCTGCGCCTCGGCAAAATCGCCGGTCTGCGCCGCCTGCTCCACCAGATAGGTGCCAAGCGACGAATAGTACGAGCTGTTCTTGGCGTGTTTTCCGGCATAGCGTATCGTCTCGATCGCCTTGTCCAGCAAACCCAGCCGCCACAGGCAGATGGAATAATTCACGCGCAGCTCGAAATGCGTATCCTCGGACATTGCCTTGTCCTGGCTGATCTCCTTCATCAGCTCCCGCGCGCGCTCGAATTCGCCGCCGCGCATCAGCAAAATGGAGTAGCTCATCAGAATATTGGTTCTGCGGCAGCCTGCGCCGTAGGCCTGCTGGTAGAGCGCCTGCGCCTCAGCATATTTTGCGCGCGCGTCGGCCACCTTGCCGCGCCGGTTCAATTCGTTTGCCTGAGAGTGCGCGCTGACCGCGTTTCTGCCCAGACGGTCGGCCTTGAGGCTGTCAAATAAACTCATAACTGCATTTCCTCCAATCCCTTTGCTTCGATTTTTCTCTTCAGCCGCGCGCGCCTTGCGTTGATCGCCTCTACGTCCGACGGCGCGGCGTAATGCAACGCAAGGTCGGCGTAGCGCAGCGCGCGGCGCGGGTTTTTATAGCGATGCTCGTACAGCTTGGCGAGCTCCAAATAGATCCTGTCGCGCATCTGCCGCCGCACGGCCATTCTTTCCAGCGCCTCGCGCATGGCCTCCACATTGCGGCAGCGGCGCTCCAGCAGATAGGCGCGCCACGCGGCCTGCGCCGCCGCCTCGCCCGCATACAGCTGCGGCAGCCTGCCCGCCGGCGCGGGGATGGCGGCCACGCGGTAGACCTCGCGCGCGACGCCCAGCTCGCCCTGATTTTCAAGCGCCTTGCCGATGCTCAGCAGATCGCGCCGGTCGCGCTGGCTTTCCGGGTGCGCGTAGATCTGGCACAGCTCGGCCAGCAGCGTGCCCAGCGTCAGTATATCCTGGCGGTTGTGATCCACGATGTCCGTCAACAGCGCCATATCGCCGCTGCGCAGATAATCGAAATAGCGCTGCGGCACCTCGCTGCCGGGCAGGTCGTGCTCCCTGCCCTGTCCCAGTATGATCTCCTCAATGCGGCTCAGACGGCAGCTGCCAATGCGCATCCTCCAGGTGCGCCGCGCGGGATAGAGCAGATCCAGCTGCTCCGGATCGCGCCAATCGTCCTGCATGCGGCACATCGCAAAGCGCGCCTTCAGCAGCGGCAGGTCGAAGTTTTTGCCGTTGAAGCTGCACACGGCGTCAAACTCGCGCATGCGCGCCGCGATCGCGCCCAGCATCTCCGCCTCGTCCGGATAGTCGCGCATCAGCAGCTGCTCCACCACGAAGCGGTCGCCGCGCAGATAGCCCAGCCCAACCAGAAACGCCACTGTGCCCGCCCCGCCGGACAGGCCCGTAGTCTCCGTATCCAGAAACAGCAGCCGCCGAATATCAAAGGCGCGGCTGCCCCAGCCGATGCGCCGAAGCGCGCTGGCATCCAGCGAAAACAGGCGCACGTCCGCAGGGCGCTCGCTCGAAAACAGCGCCACGCCGCCCGTTCGCGCGGGCCGCCGCTCGACCCTGGGCTGCGCCGCCGAGATCGCGTTCAGCTTTGCCCTGAGCCCCGAAGCCATGCCATCGCCTCCTTACCGTTTAGAACCTATTGTAGTGCATTGCATGTCAGCTTGTCAAGCGACGCAGATGCGCGCAAAATGCGCACGGCCGCGCTTGACAAACCGCCGGCGCGCAACTATGATGAGGACATGTACTCATTGTATATTTTTGGAGGAAAAACCTGTTATGGCAAAGGGTGAAAAAAAATCGCCGCTTCATCAGCTCAGGCTGTTTGGCCGCTTCGCGCCGTATTTCAAGCCGTATCTGGGCGTTATGGCGCTGGATCTGTTCTGCGCGTCGCTGACCACGATATGCGATCTGGTGCTGCCGCTGATCGTGCGCTACATCACCGGTGCAGCCGTGGACGACGCCGTGGTTCTCACGGCGTCCATCGTGCTGAAGCTGGGCGCGGTCTATCTCGTATTGCGGCTGATCGACGCCACGGCCAATTACTACATGCAGTCCATCGGCCACATCATGGGTTCACGCATCGAGGCCGACCTGCGGCGCAACCTGTTTTCGCACTATCAGGCGCTGAGCACGGATTTCTTTGACAACGCCAAGACCGGCCAGCTGATGAGCCGCATCACCACCGACCTGAACGACATCACCGAATTCGCCCACCACATGCCCGAAGAGGTGCTGATCGCCGGCATCAAGATCGTGGCGGCGTTCATCATCCTCTGCGGCAGCAGCGTAACACTGACGCTGATCATATTCGCGGTGCTGCCGCTGATGGTGTTCTTTTCGAACCTGTTCGCCAGGCGCATGCGGCGCAGCTTTAAGGAATCGCGCCACGAACTGGGCGAGCTGAACGCGCAGGTGGAGGACAGCCTGTCCGGCATCCGCGTGGTAAAATCCTTTGCCAATGAAGAACTCGAGCGTGCAAAATTCGCCCGCCGCAACGGCGTGTTCCTGCAGATCAAGCGCGGCATGTATCACAACATGGCGGGCTTCCATTCCGTCACGCGGCTGTTCGACGGCGTAATGTACATCATCGTGGTGGTGCTGGGCGCGCTGTACATGCTCAACGGCAGGATCACTTCCTCAGATCTCGTGGCCTATCTGCTCTATGTGCAGACGCTGCTGACCTCCATTCGCCGCTTCGTGGAATTTACGGAGCAGTTCCAGCGCGGCATCACCGGCTTTGAGCGCTTCGACGAAATGATGCGCCTCGTCCCGAGCATTCAGGAGCGCCCCGACGCCGTGGAAATGCGGGATGTGCGCGGCGATATTGAATTCGAGCATGTGTCCTTCGCCTACGCCGGAAGCAGCGCAAACGTGCTAAGCGACATCAACCTGAAGGTGCGCAGCGGCGAAAGCGTGGCTCTGGTCGGCCCGTCCGGCGGCGGCAAGACCACGCTGTGCAGTCTGATCCCCCGCTTCTACGACGCGACGCAGGGGCGCATTCTGATCGACGGCCACGATATTCGCGAATTCACGCTCAAATCGCTGCGCAGCCACATCGGCGTGGTGCAGCAGGACGTATACATGTTCTCCGGCTCCGTGCTGAGCAATATCGAATACGGCAAGCCCGGCGCCAGCCGCGAGGAAATCATTCGCGCGGCGAAGCTGGCGGGCGCGCACGATTTCATCATGGAATTTGAACACGGCTACGACACCAACGTCGGCGAGCACGGCACGCGGCTCTCCGGCGGCCAGAAGCAGCGCATTTCCATCGCGCGCGTGTTCCTGAAGAACCCGCCGATACTGATACTGGATGAAGCGACCAGCGCGCTGGACAACGAATCCGAACGTCTGGTGCAGCAGTCGCTGGAAAAGCTGATGCACGGACGCACCACCTTCACCATCGCGCACCGACTGACCACCATCCGCAATGCGGACACGATCCTAGTGCTCACGGACGACGGCATCGTGGAACAGGGATCGCACGACGAGCTGATGGCCCGGCCCAACGGCATGTACCACAGGCTCTATCAGCTCTATACGGACTGAGCGGCCCTTCGGAGATTCTTCTTCACCGCGATCAGCAGCGGCGGATTCTTGTGCTGGTTCAAATAGCAGCGCAGCATCGCGTCGAAGCGCGTCTGATCCAGCGCCTGCGCCCAGGCCAGCAGCGCGTCGCGTTCGCGCGCGCCTTCGTCGTGGCCGGGATAAACGCAAATGGTGAGCACGCCGCCGAATTTCAGTACCTCCAGTGCGGCGTTCACCGCCTGAAGCGTGGTTTCGGTGCGCGTGGTTACGGCATGCGCCGCGCCCGGCAGCCAGCCGAGGTTGAACAGCACCACGTCCGCGCTCTCGGGCGCAAGGTAGTCGCGCATGTGCTGATGCCCGTCCAAAACCAGGGTGCAGCGCTGCGCCACGCCCGCCGCTTCAAGCCGCGCGCGGCTCGCGGCGACGGCCTCCGGCTGCACGTCAAAGCCGGTCACATGCCCGCGCTCGCCCACCAGCTGCGCCAGATCAAGCGCATCGTGGCCGTTGCCGAGCGTAGCGTCCACCGCGCAGCCGCCCTCCGGAAGCGCGCCGCGAATGATCTCCGACGCCCAGAAGCGCGCTGACCTGAAATCGTATGCCATGGCATTTTCTCCTTTACTGCAAATGGGATAGCTTACATGTGGACGGGGAAGCGCGCTCCCCCGCCACTGCCACCCTCACCAGTTTTTGCTAAAATCCTTCAGATTTTCGGGCGCAAAAACTGCAGGGAAACGATTTTTGCTCTGGAAAATA
>CAKUOX010000079.1 GCA_934670175.1 uncultured Clostridia bacterium
CAGATTATGCTTAAAAACAACAAAAGGTGGTGAGCCGGCATGAGCGAGACGCTCCGCGATCTCGTGGTATCGCTGTCATTGAACAGCGATAATTTCACGCGCAATATCAAATCCATCAATAAGCAGATCCAGGAAGCGGAATCGGCGTTCCGGCTGGCCTCCGCCGGGGTGGAAAATTTCGAGACGACCACGGCGGGTCTGTCTTCGAAGCTTTCTACCCTTCAGCGCACCTTTCAGCTGCAGCAGGATGCGGTCGGCCAGTACGAGCGCGCGCTCCAGCAGGCCAGCGACAAGCTGCAGGAATGTTATGCCCGGCAGAACGATTATGCCCAGCGACTGGCCGACGCGAAGGACAAACAGCAGCAGCTGAAAACAGAAGTGGCCAGCGCCGCGCAGGCGTATAAGCACTATAAGAATACGCTGGGCGAAACGGATTCCGCGACCATTGCCGCCAAGGCAAACTTGGACGCCTATAAGGGCGAATACCGCGCTGCCGTTCAGGAAGTCAGGAAGCTGGAAGGCCAGAACGTCGCGCTGAAAAAATCTACGCAGAACGCGGCGGACGCATTCTCCGCGGCGCAGACCAAACTGAACGGCGCGAAGGGCGCGGTGAAGGAAACCGCCGCTGAAATTGACCAGTGCAACCGCAAACTCGCTCTGACCCGTACCAGCTGGGCGTCTGCCGGAGAAGCAATTCAGACCAGTCAGCGCAGCATCGCTTCTATCGGCAAGCAGATGAAAACTGCCGAGAGCAGCTATCGTCTGGCTGCGGCAGGCGTGAAGAATTTCGATAAATCCGCTGCCGGGCTGACCGCGAAGCTGACGCTGCTTCAGGAAAAGCTGGGGCTGCAGCAGAAGGCGGTCGCTGAATATGAAAAGGCGCTGGCCGCCGCAAAGGAACAGCTGCAGGCTGCGCAGCAGGTCAACGATCCGGACAAGATCCGCGAAGCTACCGACGCAGTTCAGGATGCGGAGACTGCGCTCAACAATGCCCGCGCTGCGGTAAAGCAGACGCAGGCGGACATCGCCAGCTGCAATAAAGAGCTGAAAACGGCACAGTCCGAATGGACGAAAGCCGGGAAAAGTCTGGAGACCTTCGGTAAATCCTGCGATAACGTCAGTAAGAATCTGATCAAGGCGGGAAAACTGCTCTCCACGACGCTGACCACGCCCATTGTGGCGCTGGGTACGGCGGCGATCAAGTCCTCCATTGACTTTGAATCCTCCTTCACGTCTGTCCGAAAGACCGTAGATGCCACCGAAGATGAATTTGACCAGCTGGCAGCCACTTCAAAGCGAATGTCTACCGAGGTTGCGGCGGGCACGGACGAAATCAACGAAGTCATGGCCAGCGGCGGTCAGCTGGGCGTGGCTACGGAACATCTTTCCGACTTCACCCGCGTCATGATCGACCTGGGCAATTCCTGCGAGGACCTGAACGCCGGCGACGCGGCGACCACTATTGCCCAGTTCGCCAACATCATGGGTACCAGTCAGAGCCGGTTTTCCAACATCGGTTCTACGCTGGTCGATCTGGGCAATAATTTCGCCACGACAGAAAAACCCATCATGGAAATGGCGCACCGCATGGCCGGCGCGGGCAAGCAGGTTGGCCTGACTGAAGCGCAGGTGCTGGGCTTTGCGGCGGCACTGTCCTCTGTGGGTATCGAGGCGCAGATGGGCGGCTCTGCTTTTTCAAAAGCCTTGATCAAAATGGAGGTCGCTTCCGCGACAGGCGGCGATGCGCTGGAGGATTTCGGCAAGGTCGCCGGGATGACCGGGCAGCAGTTCAAAGCCCTGTGGGACAGCGATCCCGCCGCCGCGTTCCAGTCGTTCATCGTGGGACTGTCCAAACTGGACGATGAGGGCGAAAGCGCCATTGCGGTGCTGGATGAGATCGGCATTAAAGAGGTACGCCTGCGCGACACCATGCTCCGTGCCGTCAACGCCACCGACCTTTTCTCCCGGGCGCAGAACATGGCGACCAGCGCATGGAAAAAGAATACCGCGCTGTCCGAGGAAGCGAATAAGCGTTACGCCACCACGGAGAGCAAGCTGAAGAACCTCAAGAATACTGCGCTGCTGTTCGGCCAGCAGATCGGCGACGATCTGAATCCCACCATCCGCAGCCTCATCGACGGCGCGGAGGAGCTTTTGCAGAAGTTCCTTTCCATGGACGAATCCCAGCGGAAGCAGATCATTCAGTTTGCGGCCTATGCTGCCGCAGCCGGCCCGGTACTGCTGGCACTGGGCAAGATCACGAAGGGCGTCGGTACGGTATCCACTGCTTTCGGCAAGTTCGCCACGTCAGTTGGCAAGGCAGGCGGCGGCTGGAAGGGATTTCTGACGGTTCTGGGTAAGTCCCCTGCCGTATGGTTCGCCGTCGCCGCCGCAGTGATTGCGGGTACCGTCGCGCTGGCGGATTATGTCTCCGGCGCGAAAAAGGCGCGCGAAGCGCTACAGGGCATGGAAGATACGGCGAAGCAGTGGAAAGACACCGCCGCCGAAACCTTCTATGGAAGCAGCGAAGGGCTGTCCTTTTTCGGCCTGTCGGAGAGCGATTTTGTCCGGGATCAGCAGTCCGCGCAGGAATGGCTGGACGGACTGCTGGCCGTCTGGTCAGACGGTGAGAAGGAAAGTAATGAGATCGTTAGTCAATGGACGGATTCCTTCAAAAGCCTGACGGACAGCACACGCACCGAACTGCAGGCGCTCAAGGATACCGCCGACAAGAACGGCTATGCCGGCGTTTCACAGGGGATTGCAGCGGATATCAAGACGCTGGATCAGATGGATGCGGAGATCGAGCGCCTGTTGAAAAAGCGCCAGAATGGTTTTCTGACAGAAAAGGAGAAAATCCGGCTGCAGGAGCTCATCGATACCCGCGAAGCCATTGAGGTCAAGTATCATCTAACCCCGGGGGAAACGGGCGGCTTTGAGATCATCGCTCAGAAGGTCGAAGCGGAAGTAGCCCGCGCGCAGGCACGCGGTAAAACGGATGCGGATACGTCCATCTACGAAAATGCTGTAAAAGCTGCTGCCGAAGGCATGGCGGTCATCAACGCTCAGATCGACGAGCGCTACGACAAGGAATACGGCCTCATTCAGCTGATCGAGGATGAAACCGAGCGCCAGAAAGCACTGGAAAACCTGAATTCTCGCTACAATGAGGAGCGGAAAGCCGCCGCGCAGGAATACGCCGAAACGCTCTCTTCCATCGTCATGCCTGTGTGGAACCAGCCGGAAATCCAGCAGGCCAGTCAGCAGGTAGACGAGCTGTTCACGAAGCTACGCGAATACAGCATGGCCAATGAGAGCGAGAAGCCTGCGCTGCTGGCGGATCTGCAGGCGCTCTCTGCCGGTATGGACGAGGGCGCGCTGACGGAATACCTCTCCCTGATGACGCAGATTCAGTCTCTGCTGGATAGCGGCATGAGCGAGGCTGAAGTACAGGCGCTGTTCCCTGATATTGACTTTTCTTCGCAGCTGGATCAGTTCGCGGGAATCGTCAGCTATCTGGATCTCATCAAGACCGACCTGCCCGGTTTGTACAGCATGTTCGGTGAAGCGCTGCCTGAAGAGGTGCTGAAAATCGCCACCGATCTCGATATGACCGGCGCACAGGCGCGATGGGATGAATTCGCCCAGAACCCCGGTGCGATTACCACCGAAGCCATTATTACCGGGTTGTCTACAGGCGACCAGCAGGTCAATGTGGACGCATTCATCTCCAGCTACACTGAGGTGCCCGAAGGGGCCAGCACAGTCGCCCTCACGCCCAAGGGGCTGATCGCGTATGTCGAAAAGTACGCTGAGGTTACCGGCGGCGCGGATGTGTCGGGACTGACCCCGGAGATCGCGGAATGTCTGGTGGCGGGTTATAAGGAGCTTGCCTCCGGCGCGGATGTCTCCCTGCTGAAGCCGGACGAGATCGTCGCCTACGTTTCGAGCTATGCGCAGCAGCAGGGCGTGGATATTTCCGTGCTTTCCCCTGAAGGGCTGACTGCTTTCGTCATGGCCTATGAGGAAGCGACGGGCGGCGCTCTTACTACCGCGCTGTCTCCGGACGATGTAACGGCGATGGTCGCGAAATACCTCCAAGCGGAGAACGTCGATCTTTCTGCCCTTACGCCGGATCAGATCGAAGCCATCGTCAGCCGGTACGCCGAGGCGACGGGCTGCGATAAATCCCAGCTGCTGCCTTCTTTTACTGCCTATATCACTGAGTACAAAGAGGCCGAAGGCGTAAGCGTTCCCAAGCCGAAAACGCAGGTCATTATTACCGGTTACGACTATCTGGCTTACCGACAGCTTCAGAACAATCCTGATCTGACGCTTGAACTGCCTGTGCGTCTGGGCGAGCTGCCTGACGGTGAACTGGACAAGCTGATGGCGGACGGCAAGGTGAAATTCTGGAAAGACGGCGTTGAAGTGCCCATTGAAGCTGTGTCGGACGGAACCATTGACGCCAGCACGGTAGCCAGCCTCGATCAGGACGGTACGCTGCACATTCTGATTACGCCTGAGATCACCGGCACGAAGGAAGCCATAGACGCACTTTCGCCGGTGGTGGACGAAACGGACAAATTGGGTGTGACCATGGCAGGGATGTGGGCGGGCGTCATGCCCACCACGACCATGGATATGGTTGACAGTGCATTGGGTCGCATCCAGTCTTATCAGGAAACGCTGGATTATAACTGGTGGGACAAATTCTGGGCTTCAGTAGGCGGCGCATCTACCGATCTGGGGATTCTGGATCAGAGCATGAAGTCAGACTTCAGTCCGGAAACCGTGGCCGAAATGTCAGCTTACGTCGCCGAGGTGGTTAGCGCCATTCATCAGGGCGTGCAGGTGCCAGACGAGGATCTGAATAATCTGCAGACCATTCTCGATTTTCTGAACGGACTGGATACGACCGGCACTGGCGCACATATCCGCGAGGGCATCGCACAGGGCATGACGGAGGCGGGTTTTGACAGCGATGCGGAAACGGTCGCGACCAACCTTGAAACCGCACTGAACACGGCATTGCAAATTGAATCGCCCTCTAAACGTGTCAAGCCCACCGGCGAGTACGTCGCGGCGGGTGTTGGCGAAGGCATGAGCGGCTATGATTTTTCTGCGGATGCGCAGGACACGGCTTCCGGCATTGAATCCGCTGTGCAGATCGTATTGACGGGCGAAAGCCTGAAGAATGCCGGTACAGCTGCGGCGCAGGGCTTGAGCAGCGCAATGGCTGCTTATCCAATGGCAGATACGGGGCGTTTGATTGCCACGAATGTGCGCTTGGCTGTTCAGTCCAGCCTGAACGGAAAGACGCTCCGTTCCGCGGGCATAAACACTATGGCCGGTCTGAGAGCCGGTATCCTTGCCGGACGCGCCGGGGTGATCTCCGCCATGCGCTCTGCCGCCCGCGAAGCCGTGAACGCCGCAAAGAAGGAACTGAAAATCAAGAGCCCTTCGCAGGTTTTCAGGGATGAGGTCGGCGTGATGACCATGCGCGGTTTTGGCGCGGGTGTGCTGAAGGAGAGCAAGGAGCAGGCAAGGGTTATTCGCAACGCATCCCGCTTTCTCACCGGCGAGGCGCGGGAAGGTTCCATTGTTACCAACAGCAGCGATAACCGCAGAACCTATAATAACAACGTATCCTCCACCATTCAGGTACAGCAGATGGTGGTGCGGGATGAACAGGATATCCGCTCACTGGCGGTTGAAATTGCGACGCTGACCAGACGGCAGCAGCGCGGAAAGGGGCTGAGAATGGCATGAACGACTGGTTTTCCTGGAACAGTGTAAAATGCACAGAATATGGCATCCATGTATTGGAACAGCCACCGATCACCATTCCTGCCGAGCGGGCGACATTTACCAATGTGCCCGGCAGACCGGGCAGTCTGACGACGCTGGAAGGGGATGACGTTTATGACGATCTGATCCTGACCGCACAGTGCATGATTTCTGATCCAAGCAACATTCGCGCCATCGCTTCCTACCTGAAGGGAAGCGGGAAAGTCGCCTTCGCCAACAGGCTGGGCGGCTTTTATTTTGCCCGGATTGTGAATCAAATCCCGTTTGAGAAAATCCTGCGCGGCAATCCGCATCAGTCGTTCGCCGTGAACTTCCGCTGTCAACCATTTTGGTATCAGGAAAATGTACCTGTGCAAACGTATACGGAGACGCCATTCATTTTGAATAATCCAGGCAGCGTCTATTCAGAACCAGTCATTACGGTGTATGGTTCTGGAGACCTCACACTCATGATTGGAGCACAGATCGTTGAGCTTTCCGGCATATCAGAAAGCATTACGTTGGATACGCCGCTTATGGAATCTTATAAGGGGGAAATGGGAATGAATCACAGCATGGATGGCGAGTTTCCAATTCTTAAGCCCGGTGCGAATGCCATCAGTTGGGTCGGGGATGTAACGAAGCTTGAAGTACAGCCGAATTGGAGGTTTCTCGTTTGATTTGCATATATGAGACCGATTGTATGGATTTTTCAGGTAACGGTCTTGGCGTGGTTACGCCCATGTCATGTATCGTTACTGAAACGCTGAACGGCGAATGGGAACTGACATTGGTGCACCCTATTGACACAACTGGTAAATGGCAACGATTTGTAGAAGGGCGTATCCTTCGCGTGCCTGTTCCAGCGGCCAGTACGCCACGGATCAGTATGGCGAAGGTCGAACATATTTATCGTGTCTCAGTGAAAAAAGGTTCGCTGCCACTTTACAGTAGTACCGGTAAACGCAGGAAGCTCGTTCACAAATATAACAAGGATACGGAGGTTGTAGTTATCTCCCAGGAAAATGCGGACTGGTTTGAAGTGGTTTGCCCGGATGGCAGAAAAGGCTACATGTCAGCGGCAGCCCTGACTTTCGTGCGCGTAGACAGCACCGCTGCCGACAGGGGCATAGAACCCAGACAATTGAGGGATCAACCCTTTCGTATTTACAGGATCGTGTCTGAACTGGACAAGATTACAGTCTATGCTAGGCACATTTTTTATGACCTGCTCGATAACATGCTCCGGGAGTACAAGGGCTTAAATATCGCAGCAAGTACCGTTGTTCAGGGCATAGCGAGTGGATGTATGTCGCCGCATGATTTTAGTTTTTATTCGGATGTGGCGGATGCGATCGGTGAGTTCCAGTTTGAACATATCAATCCGATAGAAGCTTTGTTGGGCGATGAGGGCGTTGTAGAAAAGACCAACGCTGAAATTGCACGCGATTGGTACGATGTGTTTCTCACACGGCGTGTGGGCAGCGACACCGGCGTTGAGATCCGTGAGGGCAAGAACCTGTTGGGGATATCTTATGATCTTGATACGACCGGCGTCGTTACGAGGATCATGCCAACGGGTCAGGACAGGGACGGTGAGATCCTGTACCTGCCGGAGTTGTATATCGACAGTCCAAATATCGGCAATTATCCAGCACCAAAATGGATACATCTGGAGGTCACAGATGCAAAAGAAGTCGTGAAAGGCGACGGTAAAAAAACAAAAGCGCAAGGCTATGAAGAAATGCGCAAGGCGGCACAGGCAGAATTTGACAAGGGCTGTGATCGACCTGCAGTCACGTTGAAGGTGGATTTTATCAATTGTGCCGACACGGAGGAATATCGTCAGTATGGATTCCTGCAAAATATATTCCTTGGAGATACCGTGCACACGCTGGTAAAGAAACTGGGGATCTATGTATCCATGCACATGACACAGTATAGCTATGACTGCATGACACGCAAGTACACATCCATGACGCTGGGCACCGTGGAAGAAGCGTTGGCAGGGAATATGATCTCTTCCTCGCAGATCCCAAGAGGGAGTATTTCAGGCTCAAAACTTGCGGGAAACTCAGTTGGCGCATATCAACTGAAGGCTGCGTCCGTCGTTGCCAGTAAGATCGAAGCGGGTGCAATAACGACGGAAAAATTGGCGGCGGGGGTTGTCACGGCCGAAAAGCTGGCGGCGGGCTCGGTGACGGCGGACAAGATCGCAGCGGGCGCGGTAGATGCGATCAGCATAAATGCAGTGAAGGCAAGGCTTGCCGAGATCACGGCGGAAGACATCGAGACGGACGAGCTGGCGGCGGAGCTGGCGCGGATCACGGTGCTGATTGCGGGCACGGCGGCGTTCGACGCGGCGACAATCAGGCATTTGGTAGCTGAGGCGATGAACCTCGAATACGGCGTGGCCGGGCAGGTGTTCATCAAAAACCTCGCGGTCGAGTACGCGCAGATGGTCGGCGCGGCGATCGGCAAGCTCTGCATCAAAGCCAGCGACGGCAAATATTACCTGCTGGACGTGGGCGCGGACGGCAGGGTGACGGCGGCGGAAACCACGGTGACGGACGGCGAGATCGAGGCCGGACAGACCAGCGACGGCAGCGTGATCGTGGAAACGAACATCACCGCCGCGAGCCTTACCACCACGAATCTGCTGGCGACCTATGCGCTGATCAATAAGATCGACGCGGCGCGCATCGATGTGGACGAGCTGGTGGCGCGCAGGACGTTTACGGATGCGCTGTACACCAGCAAGATCTACGGCGGGAAGAGTCTTGAGCTCATCGTGGGCGATGTGAGCAGGGCGCAGAGCGCGGCGGATAATGCCCAGAGCACCGCAGCCGGGGCGCAGACGGCTGCGGATAATGCTCAAACTGCTGCAGACGGGGCAAAGACGGCGGCAGATAATGCTCAAACTGCTGCGAACGGAGCACAAACTGCGGCAGATAATGCCCAAACGACCGCGAACGGGGCAAAAACAGCAGCGGACAATGCGCGGAGCGCCGCCGACAATGCTCAGAGCACTGCAAACGGGGCGAAGAGGGCAGCAGACAATGCCCAGACGACCGCGGACAATGCGCAGAATACGGCGACTGCCGCGCGCACGGCCACGGAGCAGCTGCAGGTCAGCGTCGAGGGTGTGCTGGAGCAGACCGTGGACGGCGTGCGCATCGGCAAGCGCATCAACGGTCAGACCGCGCCCAACAGCCTGTTCGCGGGGCCGGACGGCATAGACGTATGCGTGGAGAACAGGGCGGTGAGCTCATT
>CAKUOX010000080.1 GCA_934670175.1 uncultured Clostridia bacterium
CCAAAGATTCGCGACGGATTGATCGCAGTGGAGGATATACAGGATTGCGTGGAAAAGGTGCTCAGCGAGGCGGGCTATTTTGACGTCGCCAAGGCGTACATACTGTATCGCAGGCAGCGCGAGAACGTGCGGAACGCAGGCGGCACGCTGCTGAATTACAAGGAGCTGGTGGACAACTATCTGCAGATCAACGACTGGCGGGTCAAGGAGAATTCTACGGTCACCTATTCCGTGGGCGGACTGATCCTGTCCAATTCCGGCGCGATTACCGCCAACTACTGGCTCAGCGAGGTCTACGACGCGGAGGTTGCTGAGGCGCACCGGAGTGCGGCATTGCACCTGCACGACCTGAGCATGCTCACCGGCTACTGCGCCGGCTGGAGTCTGAAGCAGCTGATTCAGGAAGGCTTGGGCGGCGTTCCGGGGAAGATCAGTTCGGCGCCGGCGTCGCACCTGTCCACGCTGTGCAATCAGATGGTCAATTTTCTGGGAATCATGCAGAACGAGTGGGCGGGAGCACAGGCGTTTTCGTCGTTCGACACCTATCTCGCACCCTTTGTAAAAGCCGATGGACTCACCCAACGGGAGGTCAAGCAGTGCGTCCAGTCCTTTGTATTCGGCGTCAACACACCCTCCCGCTGGGGCACGCAGGCTCCCTTCAGCAACATCACGCTGGACTGGACCGTTCCCGGCGATCTCAGGGATTTGCCGGCGATTGTGGGCGGCTGCGAACAGGACTTTACTTACGGGGACTGTCAGAAGGAGATGGACATGGTGAATCGGGCGTTCATCGAAATCATGCTGGAGGGAGACGCCAACGGGCGCGGCTTCCAGTATCCGATCCCCACCTATTCCATCACGCGGGATTTCGACTGGAGCAATACGGAGAACAACCGCCTGCTGTTTGAAATGACTGCGAAGTACGGTACGCCCTATTTTTCCAACTACATCAATTCAGACATGGAACCAGGCGACGTGCGTTCCATGTGCTGTAGGCTGCGACTGGATCTCCGTGAGCTTCGTAAGAAATCGGGCGGTTTTTTCGGCTCCGGCGAATCCACCGGTTCCGTGGGCGTCGTCACCATCAATCTGCCGCGAATCGCCTATCTGGCGGAGAGCGAGCGGGACTTCTATGCGCGGCTGGATAGGTTGATGGATATCGCCGCCCGATCCCTGAAAATCAAGCGCACGGTCGTCACCAAGCTCATGGACGCGGGACTCTATCCCTACACCGGGCGGTACCTGGGCACGTTTGATAACCACTTCTCCACCATCGGCCTGGTGGGCATGAACGAAGCCGGACTGAACGCCGTGTGGCTGCGGAAGGATCTGACCCATCTGGAAACGCAGCGCTTCGCTAAAGACGTGCTCAACCATATGCTGGCACGGCTGAGCGATTACCAGGAACAGTACGGAGATCTGTACAACCTTGAGGCGACGCCGGCGGAATCCACGGCCTACCGCCTCGCCAAGCACGACAAGGCGTGCTATCCAGACATTGTCGTCGCAAATGAGAACGGGACGCCCTATTACACGAATTCCAGTCATCTGCCAGTGGGATATACCGAGGATCTGTTCTCCGCGCTGGATATTCAGGATGAGCTGCAGACACTGTACACGTCGGGCACGGTGTTCCACGCATTTCTGGGCGAGAAACTGCCGGACTGGCAGGCGGCGGCCGCTCTGGTGCGGAAAATCGCCGAAAACTACAGGCTGCCCTATTATACGCTGTCACCCACCTATTCCATCTGCAAAAATCACAGCTATCTGGCGGGAGAACAGAGCGTTTGCCCGCACTGCGGAGAAAAAACGGAAATATACAGCCGCATTACCGGCTATTATCGACCCGTGCAGAACTGGAACGACGGTAAGGCGCAAGAGTTCAGGGATCGCATGGTGTACGACGCAGAAAGATCCTGTGCGACGCATCCTTATTCTGAAACCGTACACGGTGCGAAAGCCAGCGTTGCAGCGGAGCCGGAGAAAGCTTCTCAGCCGGACGCGAGAATCACGCTATTTGCCAGCCATACATGTCCCAGTTGCAAAAGGGCGCAACAGTTGCTCGCCCAGACGGGCATCCCCCATGCACTGGTTTACGCCGATGCTGCGCCGGAGGCGGCCGCAAAGCTGAACATTCGCCAGGTGCCCACACTGATTTCCGGCGAAAACCGGTATACGGGGCTGGCTGCTGTCCAGCAGTTTATCGCCACATGCCGATAATGGAAAGATTGTAGCCTCGCGCTTACCAACTTTCGAAGCATAAAAGGAGGATTGCATCGCCCTGCTGCAGGGCAGACATGAGCTTATCGTTTAGAGAGCCAGGAAGCGGTCTGCCGTTGTTCTCAGGCGTGTGCCCTGCTCCTTTTGCCCCCGCCCTGCCGAGCATACTACGCCGCAGTTCAGACCAATTACGAGATTCAGACCGGTCAACAGGCGCAAATCCCGGTTGATCATAATCGTGTCCAAAGCCGCTCACACCTTTTCAGTATGATGTATTGCGTACACCGAAGTTGAAAGAGATCTGGGCGGCTTTCTTTTTTACACAAATAACAGTCAGAGAGGGGGAAACAAATGAGAATTGCAATCGGAATGGTTGTTCGGAATTTTCTGTCGGCGTATCCATTGACCGCTTTTCTGGACAATGCAGAAAAGTACGGTCACTGCATCGATCGCACAATTGTCATTTACTCACACGAAATCGATCCAGTAGCGGTTCGAAAACTTGCGGGCAGGGCGAAGCTTTCTCTGATACGCGTTCACGCCTTCGAAAAGGCGGAGCGAATGCTGAAGGCGTATGGCGTCCGGCGCGAAGCGATTCAGGATCTGCTGCTCTGCCCTCTGGCTGACGCGCACGGGCTGGTTCCCTACGGCTTTAATCGCAACCATGTGCTGATGGAGGCGTTGTTTGAAGCGGTTGACGTCCTCATCTTTGTGGATTCGGATGTAAAACCGGCGGTTTTACGTCGCATGCCGGACGGCGCAGTGCAACTCCAGGAAATCGACTTCGTCGGCGCGCATCTGCGCGGCATATCCATGGGCGCGGACGTCACCAGTAGCGAATATACGGGCTATAATATTTTGCCGCCGGCGCGCTTCGGCGGCATGGTGGAACTGCTCTGCGGCCTGCACAAAGAAGCCATGGCGGATTTCTGGCTGAACAGCGAAGTCCACGGCGGACTTACCGTCCAGGAAAATGATTCTAGGATGGAACCTACTTCAAAGGTGCTGGGCGGCAATCTGGGAATCCGAGTCGGCGCGCTCGCGGCGCTACCCGCATTCTTCTCCCCGTACTACTTCTATAACGGAACACCGCTGCTCGCTCGGGGCGAGGATACGCTTTGGGGTCTGGCCGCCGCCCAGCGCCACATCAGATGCCTGGACATCCATACCCCTATTTTTCACGATACCTATGGAGACTATCCGGTGGTTCCCGATCTATGCAGGGACGCAAAAGTCCGCGATCGGCTATATTACGCCTGCACGGGCTGGATCGGGCGAAACGTTTTCCTGCGATGGAAGTTAGGACGCTTACCTGAAGAATTCGCGCAGAGAAATCAGAAACTGTCGGAGGGTGCAGAAGCACTGCATCGATATGTGGGCGATGATAGATTCCTGTGCCTGTCCGAAATCCAGAGCGCCGCTGAAGCGTGGCTTCCGGAAATGGCAGAGCAGTACCGACGGTCGGAAGAGGCATGGAACGAGTTTAAAGAAAGGTGGTTTAGACGATGAGGATATTGCTGGTAAATCATTTTCCCTTGGAAGGTTCGGGAAGTGGAACCTATGTCAAAAATATTGCGCTTCATCTGCGGAAGCGCGGTCACAGCGTATACGTTATTTCCCCCGAAAATCGCTCGCCCCGGGAGTTCTCCGGAATCGTCCATCTGCCGGTGATGTTTTCGAAGGGCGGAGCGCACCCAGATGCGTTACCTTTCAATTTTCCCTGCTTTACGACCCATCCCCAGAGCGCGACGACCTTCGCAGATCTCAGCGCCGGAGAATTGTCCCAGTATCTCACAGTGTTCGCCGCCGTGCTTCGGCGAGCAGTGCAGACGTTTCAGCCGGATATTATCCATGCGCAGCATCTGTGGTGTCTCAGTTGGCTGGCTTCCCTGTACGGCGTTCCGTCGGTCGTCACCATACATGGGACGGATCTCATGGGTTATGAAAAGTGGCCGGCTTTTCGCGGTTTCGCGGAGGAAGCTGCGGTGGGCAGCAAATGCGTGCTTGCCATCTCAAGGGACATCCATGATCGAACACTTTCCCTGATGCCACAAACCTTTGACAAAATGAGGCTCCTGACAAATGGCTATAATGAAGATATCTTTTATCCGGAAGAGATTGACAGGACAGAACTGCTGGCTTCCATGGGACTTCCCTACTGTGGCGAGAATATCGTTTTATTTGTTGGAAAGCTGACTGCGTTCAAGGGCGTTGGTACGTTGCTCCGCGCGGCGCACTGCTACGAAAGACTGGCGGAAGATGAGATTCTCACGCTGATCGTAGGGGATGGAAAGGAGAGGGAACAGCTTGAGATGCTCAGCCGCTGTCTCAACTTGAAAAAAACTCGCTTTCTCGGGCACAAAAGTCAGGACGAGTTGCGGCGGCTCTACAATGCGGCGGATGTGTTCGTCATGCCCTCACGTCGCGAACCTTTCGGTCTCGTCGCCCTGGAGGCCATGGCATGCGGGCTCCCTGTCGTAGCTTCAAACGAGGGGGGCATGCCGGAATTTGTCAGCCGCGAAGCGGGAACGCTGGTTTCCGTGGACGATGTGGAAGCTTTCTGCGGCGCGATTCTGGAAGAATTGACCCGTCGCCATGTGGAGCCGGAACGGCGCGCTGCCATCGCGCGGTACGCTCGATGCAATTTTGCGCAGCAGAGCTATGTGGAGCGACTGGAAGAAGTTTATGAAGCAGCGCTATCCCCAAAGCGTCTGAAGGAGGAATGCGCACGATGAGAAAGACCATGGTCATACCGACGTATTGGGCGCGAGGAACAGGAGAAGCATGGCGGGAAGGAGATGCTGTCTACGACCATCCCACGCCCGTGGATCAGGAGGGAACGCTGGAGCGCGCACTGGTTAGCATGAAACAATTCCCTGAAAAGGACTTCAAGTTGGTAATCCTAATCTGCCCTACCACGCCAGAGGTGGAAGAGGCTGCCTATGCGCAGGTGGTTCGTATCGTGCGCAGAGCGTGTTTGAACGTGGAAACCTATCTGTTTACGGCGGGAGATCTCCGCGAGATTGCAGGGTTATTGTCCGACGCGGGGCTGGGCGAGCGCAGCGCCCAGCTCCTGTCCCTCTTTGGCTATTCCAACGTGCGCAATATGTGTCTGCTGGCCGCCTCCATCCTGACGGCGGACGCCGTGCTTCTGATTGATGACGATGAGGTGTTTGAAACGCCAGATTTCGTTCCCCGTTCGCTGGAGTTTCTGGGTAGACGCATTTACGGCGACATCGTGCATGGCATAGCCGGCTACTATCTCAACGGCAGTGGACAGTATTACGACGAGGTAACGCCCGAACCGTGGATGACCTACTGGGATCGCTTTGAGTGCAAGGCCAGAGCCTTTGACCAGATCATCGGCGGTGGCCCGCGCCTGAAAAGAACGCCCTTTGCCTTCGGCGGCGCCATGGTGCTGCACAGGGAACTCTTTGAATGCGTCCCCTTTGATCCGCTCGTGACGCGTGGTGAAGACATCGACTATCTCGTTAACAGCAGGATGTTTGGCTTCAGCTTTTTTCTGGACAATACGCTGTCTATCAAACACCTGCCCCAACCCAAATCGCATCCAAAGTGGAAGCACCTGCGCGAGGATATCTATCGCTTCGTGTATCAGCGTGCAAAGTTGAACGCCCAGCGCAGAATCAGCAACCTGATTCCAGTCAGTCCAGAGGACTTCGATCCCTATCCAGGAGAATTTCTCAAGGCAGATCTGGAAGAGAAGATCTACCGAAGCAGCATGATGCTGGCTGCGCAGTACATTGCGGAGGGAAAACCAGAAGACAGCATGGAGGCGATGCGGAACATTTTCCTCTCCCGCTATGACGCGCAGCCGTCATTCGACGCGTTTGAGGCTTATCTGGATACCCAGGCGGCGTGGGAACAGCTCATCCACCTCGTGAGAAAGAAACGCTATGCCGTGCGCTGCGTCCTGGAAACGCATAATCTTTCATCGCCCGCAATCCATCGGGATGAGAACCACCGCAGGCAGCTGACGCGAGAAGAGCTTCTGGAGGTGCTTTTGAAATTGCCTGCCTTTTCTGCCTTTTCAGGAAAGGAGCGGCAAATTCTCCTCGACTACTGCCATGTGAAGACGTATTATGAGCATGAAACGGTTTTTGCCTGCGGAGATTATGACGATGAAGTCTGTCTGGTATTAAAGGGGGAAGTACAGCTCATGGCGAACCGGGAAGAAAACAGCAGCGCCGCCCCTATGGAAATCGCTTCCATCAGGGCGGGCGGCTTTCTGGGAGAGAACTGTCTTTCCCAAAATGTATTCAGGCTCAGCGGAACGGCCGTAGAATTTACCGAGCTACTGTGCATCGGAAGATACCGCCTGAAGATGCTGCTGGAAGCGCATCCCACCATCGGTGTCAAGCTTCTCAGTTGCTTTCTGCAGAGCCTGTCAGAAAAAATCACCCGTTCTAATGAAGTGCGCCTCCATACAGCCAACTATGCCCGCAACGTCGTTACGGAACCGCTGTACAAGCGGGATTGAGCATTTCCGGCAGATCCTCGGCTCTCCGGCGTACTTCTTCATCGCTGCTTTCAGCCATGGACGCCCGTACATATTCCGTGATCAGCCGCGCGTCGTAGCCGTTGAAACGCAACGACAATTCCCGTTCTCTGATTTTGTTTACATCCATTCCCCAGCGCTCGAAGCAGGCTTCGGGATCAAAACCAGGCTCCGAAGCCTCCGCGTCCGCGCCAACTGCACATATCAGCGCATCGATAAATGGGCCGTATTCGCCGTCTGCGTTGGCAAGGCCCGCTTCGAACGCATAGCCGATCGCCCAGTCGTTCAGATGGAGCGGCGCTTCTTCATGAAAGGATATGCCGTCCGTATCGATTCCCATGCGCGCGATTTCAGACAGAACTACCGTTTTCTGTCCCTTGTCGGAAAGGCCAATGTCGATGCCGTCTGCGGTTTCGGCGACGGACTGGATGGTAAACTGCCCAACCAGCGCCTGTATTCTGTCGATTTCGGAGGAAGTATATCGATTGCGAGCGGTAAAGTTCCCCGTTTCGTTCCTGAATCTGCCGTCGCTCTGACACAAGACCCGGGCGGTGCGGCCCTCATTCTTTTCCGGCGCAATTTCTGCCGTTCCGGCAAAGGCTGTGAAGCACAGCAGCAGACAGGCGGCGAGCATTTTCGCAAAGAGCTTCATGGGGAATAACCTCCTTCATGCAATAATATGGAAACCCTTTTCTTTTAGACGGGAAGCTGTCCCGAAAAGTTCCCGCTTCTTCAGGAGGACGGTTGCGTATGCGCCGTTGCTGCCAAAGCCGATTCGCTATTTAGCCGCTTCAGCCCGAGGGCCCGAGGGCGCGCATCTGAGCAGACGCTTCGGCAAAATCAGGGGCGCGGATCCGCAGAACCGAAGTCGGATCCCTGCGTCTGCGCCCCATTGCCGATGCATTAGACTCCTTTTTTCATAATCGGAACGTAGATAAATGCATCTTCTCCAAGGTAATATTCAAAATCAAACTTTCGGTGATCAAAGACGTAGCCACTGTTATCAAACCAGTCATTGAAAATAAATCTCCATGTTTTCTTTATGTTCTCGTGCAGTCCTGCGGCATCCGTAGCCTTGGGAACCGCGAACACAGCGTATTCAGCCTCGGGTATTTCCAGCGTTTTCATGCCGGCGGGAACAAAGCTTTTGTTACGAACCATGGGACCAAAGAAGTAGTACAGTTCCTCTCCGCTTTCCTCCGGATGCATCCACAGCCCCACTTCTCCGCAGCCGGAGGAACTGAGCTTTGCATAGTCTTCCCTACTAACGCCGGAAAAGTCCTTTCCCTGCCAGTAGGCACTGTTTTCCCTGACGTCGATACTGCTTTCAGGCTTCAGAATGTAGCCGACCGCCGTAAAAGCCTCGATCTTTTTCATCTGGGGTTTCATCTGAATCCACGCTCCTTTTTCTTTTTTATACGCCGAAGGCGTCGTTCCAAACTTTCGGGTGAAGGCGCGGGTAAAGCCTGATACTGTATCAAAGCCACACGCCAGCGCCGTTTCCGTAACGCTGCTGCCCTGGGATAGCCGCAGCAACGCCGAACACAGTCTGCGCTCCCGCAGGTATTCGGCGACTCCTACGCCGTTGACGTTGCGGAACACATGGCAGAAATGAAAAAAGGAATATCCGAATTGCGCCGCAAGGCGCGCCGGTGTTATTTCCTCTGAAGCATGCTCTGCAATATAGCAACGGCAGCGCTCCATATCCTCTTGATAGCCCATTCCATCTCACCACCCTCATGTCAATTATATCAGAATGCGGCGCTTCGCGCTTTTCCATTCTTGCGGATTTCTCGTTCGTGCTGTGTATTACATCATATGCTCAGAAAAATCGTTCTCTATTGAAATTATTGATACTTGAATGTTACTATGTTTTCATATCTGTATGTCCATTTGTCAATGATGTGAGACCGGAAAAGAGAAGAAGCGAAAGCGGGAATATCTGAGGCAGAGAAGGTGCGAGGGTCGAACTGCGTCAGATATTTCGGGCGCTCGAGAGCTCCAGGTGGCGCAGGGAGGGAGATTTCCAGCCGAGAACGGACATGGGGATGTTGTTGCTTCGCCGCAGATATCTTTTCATCTGAATCTGTAAATCGGCAAGGGAATAGAAACGCAGGTGGTTGTAGAATCGTTCCTGATCGCTGCGATGGCTGCGCTCAACTTTGCCATTGTGCCAAGGGGTTCTGGGAC
>CAKUOX010000081.1 GCA_934670175.1 uncultured Clostridia bacterium
GGAGTACACCTCGGTATCGAGCACGAGCACGTTGACGTCCTGATCCTGCGCCAGCACATGATCCAGTCCGCCGTAGCCAATGTCGTAGGCCCAGCCGTCGCCGCCGAAGATCCAGAAGGACTTCTTGGTCAGCAGATCCTTATCGGCAACGATGGCCTTGCTCAGATCGCAGCCGCAGCCTTCGATCAGCTTGACGAGCGCTTCGCCGGTCTTCCTGGAGCCCTCGGCGCAATCCATGTTCTCCAGCCAGGCGTTCGCGGCGGCCTTCACTTCGTCGTTATCGGCGGTTTCGGCCAGCTTGCGCACGTTGTCGGCCAGCTTCTCGCGGCGCTGAGAAACGCCCAGGTTGATGCCGAAGCCGAACTCGGCGTTATCCTCGAAGAGGCTGTTCGCCCAGGCGGGGCCGTGGCCTTCTTCGTTGGTGGTGTAGGGGCAGGTCGGAGCCGAGCCGCCATAGATGGAGGAGCAGCCCGTGGCATTGGCGATGATCATGCGGTCGCCGAACAGCTGGGTAACCAGCTTGACATAGGGCGTTTCGCCGCAGCCCGCGCATGCGCCGGAGAACTCAAACAGCGGCTTCTTGAACTGGCTGTCCTTGACGGCCTTCAGGTTCAGCTCGCCCTTGAACTCGGGCAGCTTCTGCGCGAATTCCCAATTCGCCTCTTCGGCCTTCTGAGTGTGCAGGGGCTTCATGGCCAGCGCGACCTTCGCGCCCTTCTGGTTCACGGGGCACACGCCAACGCAGTTGCCGCAGCCGGTGCAATCCATCGGGGAAACCTGCATGCGGTACTCATAGCCGGCGAACGCCTTGCCGATGGCCTTCTTGGTCACGAAGCTCTCGGGCTTCTCGGTGCCCTCGGCCACCAGGTACGGGCGGATGCAGGCGTGCGGGCATACCATGGAGCAGTTGCCGCACTGCACGCAGGCGTCCACGTTCCACTCGGGAACCATCACGGCGATGCCGCGCTTTTCGTACTTCGTGGTGCCGACCGGTACGCGGCCCTGCGGATCGATCATGGACACAGGCAGCTTGTTGCCTTCCTGCATCAGGATCGGGTGAATGAAGGTATCGAAGTATTCGGTCGCTTCCACCTTCATCGGCACAGCGCCGGTGGTGGCGTCCGCCCATTCAGCGGGCACCTTAACCTCGGTCAGGCCGGAGATGGCGATGTCGATGGCGTCCCAGTTCTTCTTGACGACCTCGTCGCCCTTCTTGCCGTAGGTCTTCTTGGCGTACGCCTTCATGTACTCATCCGCCTGATCGTAGGGGATGATATTGGCCAGCTTGAAGAACGCGGCCTGCATGATGGTGTTGATGCGGTTGCCCATGCCAACCTCGCGCGCCAGCTTGATGGCGTCCACGGTGTAGAGCTTCGCCTTCTTGGCGGCCAGCAGGCGCTTCATGGAAGCGGGCAGCTCAGCATCCAGCTCTTCAGCCGTCCAGGGGCAGTTCAGCAGGAAGGTGCCGCCGACCTTCAGCGCGGAGACCATGTCGTACATGGTGACATACGCCGGATTGTGGCAGGCGATGAAGTCTGCGGAGTCGATCAGATAGGTGCTCTGGATCGGGCTGTCGCCGAAGCGCAGATGGGACACCGTGATGCCGCCGGACTTCTTGGAGTCGTAGCTGAAGTATGCCTGAACATACTTATCGGTATGGTCGCCGATGATCTTGATGGAGTTCTTGTTCGCGCCGACGGTGCCGTCGGAGCCCAGGCCGTAGAACATGCAGGACACGGTGCCCTTGGGCGCGGCGTCGATGGTCTTGCCCAGCTTCAGGGACGTCTTGGTCACGTCGTCCTCGATGCCCACGGTGAAGTGGTTCTTGGGGCACTGCTTCTTCAGGTTGTCGTACACGGCCTTGACCATCGTGGGGTTGAACTCCTTGGAGCCCAGGCCATAGCGGCCGCCCACAACGGCGATGTCGGTCTTGCCCGCCTCAAGCAGCGCAGAGCAGACGTCCAGATACAGCGGCTCGCCCAGGGAACCGGATTCCTTGGTGCGATCCAGCACGGCGATCTTCTTGCAGCTGGCGGGAATGGCGGCCAGGAAGTGCTTCATGGAGAACGGACGATACAGGTGCACCTTGATCAGGCCGACCTTTTCGCCCTTCTTGGTCAGGTAGTTCACGGTCTCCTCGATGGCGTCGCAGCCGGAGCCCATGGCGATGATCACGCGCTCGGCGTCTTCTGCGCCGACGTAATCAAACAGCTTATAGTTGCGGCCGGTCAGCTTGCCGACCTGCTTCATGACCTTTTCAACGATGTCCGGCGTCGCCGCATAGTACTTGTTGGCAGCTTCACGGCCCTGGAAGTAGATATCCGGGTTCTGCGCGGTGCCCTGCTGATGCGGATGCTCGGGGTTCAGGCCGCCCTCGCGGAAGGCCTTGATCTTGTCCCAATCCACCAGCTTGGCGATCTCAGCATAATTATCCTTGGGATCGATCGCGTCGATCTTCTGGATTTCATGGCTGGTGCGGAAGCCGTCGAAGAAGTGCAGGAACGGCACGGACGCCTTGATGGCGGCCAGATGCGCTACCAGCGCCATGTCGGTCGCTTCCTGAACGGAGTTGGAAGCCAGCATGGCAAAGCCGGTCTGACGGCAGGCCATCACGTCGGAATGGTCGCCAAAGATCGACAGCGCATGATAGGCCAGCGCGCGCGCGGATACATGGAACACGCTGGGCATCAGCTCGCCCGAGATTTTATACATATTCGGGATCATCAGCAGCAGGCCCTGAGACGCGGTGAACGTGGTGGTCATCGCGCCGGCAGCCAGAGAGCCGTGCACGGCGCCAGCCGCGCCCGCTTCGGACTGCATTTCGGCAACCTTTACCTTCTGGCCGAACAGATTGGTGCGGCCATGTGCGGCCCACTCGTCCGCCACTTCCGCCATGGGGGAAGAGGGGGTGATGGGGTAAATAGCGGCCACATCGCTGAATGCGTATGCGACGTGGCTGACGGCGGTATTACCGTCGCAAGTCATCTTGATGCTCAATGAAAGGACCTCCCTTGCTGTATTTTGAGTATCAGTGATTCCATAAGTCATCAACTTATATTATAAGTTGGAACAAATTCAAAGTCAAGCGATTTACGCAAAACAGGGCTGAATGTTTGCCCCGATAGCGGCGCAGGCAATAAACTTTTAACGCCCGCGCTCAGTCCTCGCGCGTTTCGTCCGCGTCCGGCTCCTCCGCGTCCGGCGCGCCGGCCGGCTCGCCTCGCATCAGCGCCTCCAGCCGCCGCTGCATATCCTCGGCCTCCTGCTGCGCGCTGCGCTGCTGCTGCAGCGCCTGCGCCTCCAAGCCGTCAAACAGCTCGTTTTTCACATCGCCCGCGGCAGTGCGGCTGCGCCCGCGCTTCACGCTCTCCACGGCCCCGGCCGCCTTGTCCTTCAGGCTTTCCACGGCGGGCGCGGCCTTATCCTTCCACTCGACTGCCTTGTCCTTCAGACTTTCCACGGCGGGCGCGGCCTTGTCCTTCCACTCGACCGCCTTGTCCTTCAGGCTTTCCACGGCGGGCGCGGCCTTGTCCTTCCATTCAACCGCCTTGTCCTTCAGGCTTTCGAAAACATTTCCAGCTTTTTCCTTTGCGTTTTCCAGCGCATCGCGCGCTTCATTTTTTAAGTCGCTCATATAGTCAGAATCTCCTTTATTGGCTTTATTCCTATTTTAACACCGGCCGCAGCGATTTTCAATATGAATTGCACGAATGATTTTACACACTTTTGCCGAATTTCTTAACGTTCATATCTGATAATTAAAGCGGATCAAACATTGGATAAGGAGGCTGACTGATATGAACTTTGAACTTCTGCACCCGGCAGACCAGCTGGTCATGATTATGGCGCGCATCTATCAATACGGCATGACCACGACCTCCGGCGGCAACCTTTCCATCAAGGATGAAAACGGCGACATCTGGATCACGCCTTCGGGCATCGACAAGGGCACGCTGACCCGCGCGGACATCATGCAGGTCAAGCCCGACGGCACGGTCATCGGCCCGCACACGCCGTCCGTAGAGCTGCCCATCCACCGCGACATTTACAAGATTCGCCCCGACCTGCACGCGATCGTGCACGCGCACCCGCCGGTACTGGTGGCGTTCAGCCTGGTGCGCCGCGTGCCGGACGTGACGCTGATTCCCAACGCCGCGCTGGTATGCGGCAAGGTGGCGCTGGCAAAATACGGCGTGCCCGGCAGCGAGCAGCTGGGCAAAAACATTGCCGAGAAATTTGCCGAGGGCTACAACACCGTGCTGATGGAGAACCACGGCGTCGTTTGCGGCGCGCAGGATCTCTACCGCGCGTTCATGGCATTTGAAACGCTGGAATCCAGCGCCAAGATCGAGCTGGACGCGCTGAAGCTGGGCAAGCCGCGTTCGCTGACGCAGGCGCAGATCGAGCTGGACAGCACCAAGGCGCATCCGCCGCTGGACGCCTTTGAGGCGCACCTGATCACCAGCGAGGAGCGCGCCGGCCGCCGCGATATGTGCACGCTCATTCACCGTTCCTACGATCAGCGGCTCTTCACCAGCACGCAGGGCACCTTCTCCATGCGCCTGTCGGACGGCTCGCTGCTGATCACGCCCTACATGAAGGACAGGAAATATCTGGAGCTTGAGGACATCGTGCGCGTGAAAAACGGCATGGGCGAGCTCGGCAAGACGCCCAGCCGCTCCGTGCTGCTGCACCAGCGCATTTACGAGACGCATCCGGAGATCAATTCCGTGATCATCGCGCATCCGCCGGCCATCATGGCCTTTGCCATTACCGGCGCGGAGTTTGATTCGCGGCTGATCCCTGAAAGCTACATTTCGCTGCGCAACGTCGGCCGCCTGCCCTACGCCGCCAGCACGCTGGATCTGAACGGCACCGCCGCGATGCTCACGCCGAAAACGCCGGTGATCATCGTGGACAACCAGTGCGTGATCGTGACCGGCAATTCGCTGCTGAACGCATTCGACCGCCTGGAGGTGCTGGAATACAGCGCCGCCGCGATGATCGCCGCGCGCGATCTGGGACAGGTGCAGCTGCTCAGCGACGCGGAGATTGAAGAGGTAAACCGCGCGTTCCATATTGAATAAGATATGATCCTGGCAAACATGTGGACGGGGGAGCAAGCCCCCCGTCCATTCAGGATGTTGACAAAGTCAACAGACTGCCAGATGCTGAAAAGCCCTGCAAGACAAGGAAACGCGGGCTGCAAATGAGGGCGCATACATAATACGCACCGGAGACTTTGCGAAGCAAAGTTCCGGCAGCGCCGCGCGAATCCTTCGGATTCCAGCGCGGGCTGGTCGCGCCTGCAGGACACTGCAGTGGCGCGACTGCTTCAACGTATGTAACCGATTTTGCAGCTCGCGTTGACGAAGTAAGCAGAAATTTCAACTTTGTCAGAAGTTGTTCAGGAAGTTTCTGCATTTGCGGGGTTTATCAGCAGTCTGAACGGGGGCTGTTCGCCTGAACAGTCCCCGTTTTAGCTTGTCAAAAAAACAGATGAGGGTGGCAGTGGCGGGGGAGCCTCTTCCCCGCCACCATGCTTGCCTATTTCCTATCGATCATGCTCGCCAGATACCCCGCGCCGAAGCCGTTGTCGATATTGACCACGCTCACGCCGCTGGAGCAGGAATTGAGCATCGACAGCAGCGCCGCCAGCCCGTGAAACGATGCGCCGTAGCCCACGCTGGTGGGCACGGCCACCACAGGGCAATCGACGAGTCCGCCCACCACGCTGGCGAGCGCGCCCTCCATGCCCGCCACGGCCACCACGGCGCGCGCGCGGCTCAGATCATCCACATGGCTGAGCAGGCGATGGATGCCCGCCACGCCCACATCGTACAGGCGCACCACGCGGCTGCCGAGCGCCTCGGCGGTCACAGCCGCCTCCTCGGCCACGGGCATATCGCTGGTGCCGCCGGAGCAAATGGCCACGCAGCTGTCCGCTTCGGGCGTAGGCAGCTGGCCGATCAGGCCGATGCGGCAGACCTCTCGATAATCCAGCGGCAGCGCCGCGCCCACGGCCTCCGCCTTTTCGCGGCTCATGCGCGTGATCAGCACGGTCTTCTGGCCGTTATCGAGCATATTGCGGGCGATGCCCTCGATCTGCGCGGCGGTCTTGCCCTCGCCGTAGATCACCTCGGCAGCGCCCTGGCGCAGCGCGCGATGATGATCCACCTTCGCGTAGCCCAGGTCGGAAAAGGGCGCGGTCTTGAGTCTGAGCATCGCCGCCTCGGGCGAGACAGCGCCGTCGCGCACGCCCTGAAGCAGCTTCAAAATTTCATGGTTCGGCATTATCTCGCCTCCAAATCCAACGTCACTGCGCTGAAGTATTTTTTTAGCTCACGCAGGATCTCCTCGCGATGCGCCAGCGCCAGCGCAAACTGCTCGGGCTTGAGCTGCAGCTTCGCAGCGCCATCGGCAGTGCGCACGCGGAAATCGGAAAAGCCCAATGACATCATGTAGGTTTCCGACGCTTCCACCGCGTGCAGCTTTTCCGCCGTTACGCGCTCGCCGGTACGGATGCGCGTGCACAGGCAGGCATAGGCGGGCTTATTCCAGGTGAACAGCCCCGCCTCGCGCGAACGCGCGCGCAGCTCGGGCTTGGTGATGCCGCACAGCCGCAGCGGCGAGACCACGCCGAGCTCCGCCATGGCGCGCGCGCCAGGACGTTCGGCAAGGTCATCCGAGGCGTTGGTGCCGTCGATCAGCAGCGGATAGCCGTCCGCCTCGGCCGCCGCACGGATCGCGCCGAACACATGGCGCTTGCAATAATAGCAGCGGTTCGGCGGATTTTTCACCACATCCTCGTCCGCCAGCACATCCACCTGCAGCAGGCGCATTTCTGCGCCCAGCTCGCCGGCAAGGCGGCGCGCGTGCTCCAGCTCAAACGCGGGCTGAAACTGACTGACCACGCAATACGCGCGCACGTCGGCGCCAAAATGCTTCGCCGCCCACAGCAGATACGCCGAATCCGCGCCGCCGGAAAACGCCAACGCGACCTTCGGATGCTCGATAAAGAATGCCTGTAATTTATCCATGGTCACCATTTCTTCCTTCGTTTATTCGGATAAACGCAAATGGATAAGGCGTTTACCCCTTAAAACGGCAGGCCGCGACAGACCCTTGCCAGATTTACCGGCGGATCTGCCGCGGTACAAACCGGTTTTAAGCTGCCTGCATTATAAAAGCTGCAACAGCTTCTGGTATGCGGCCTCCCATTCGGGGGTATGATTGGGCGTATATTCGTTCACGTCCTCGGAATTGCGCACCACGCGGCGCAGGTCGGCCACATCCTTGACGGCGCCCAGCGCCATGGCCTGCGCCAGCAGGTTGCCGATGGCCGCGCCCTCCACGGGGCCGGTAATGACCGGACGATCGATGGAATCCGCCGCCATCTGATCCAGCAGCCTGTTCTGGCAGCCGCCGCCGACGATGTTCAGCGTGTCGATGCGCTGACCCTTGATCTCCTCCAGCCGTTCCAGCGCCCAGCGATATTTCAGCGCCAGCGATTCATAGATGCAGCGCGCCACCTGACCCACGGTCTCGGGCACGGGCTGGCCGGTGCGGCGGCAGAATTCCTGAATTTTGCCTTCCATATTGCCGCCTGCAAAGAACTCGCCGTAGTCGGGATCGATGATCGAGCGCAGCGGCTCGGCCTTGCGCGCCTCGGCAACGATCTCATCCCAGGAATACTTATGCCCCTGCTTAATCCAGTCGCGGCGGCATTCCTGAATCAGCCACAGACCCATGATGTTCTTCAGCGGGCGGAAGCCGCCCTGAATGGTGCCCTCGTTGGAGAAATTCGACTGCCGCACCGCCTCGGTCAGTATGGGCGTATCGGTCTCCACGCCGAAGAGCGACCAGGTGCCGCTGGAGCAGAAGGCAAACGAACCCGTGCCCGGAATGGCGGCCACGGCGGACGCGGTATCGTGCGTGCCGACGGCGGCGAAGCGCGCGGCGTTCAGACCCAGCTCCTGACACAGCTCGGGGCGCAGCTGCCCGCGCAGGCTGCCCGCGCGGTCCATCTCGCCGAATATCTTGCGCGGCAGACCCAGCGCGTCGATCGTTTCCCAATCCCAATCCTTCGTGGTGGGGTTGTAGAACATGCCGGTGGTCACGTTCGTATATTCGCTCTTCTTTCCGCCGGTCAGGAAATAGCCCAGCAGGTCGGGCAGCAGGAGCATGTCCTCGGCATTCTCCAGCGCCACGTCGCCCTCGACCTTGCGGCGATAGAGCTGATAGATGGTGTTGAAGTTCATGGTGGCGATGCCGGTGCGCGCAAAGAGCGTCTTGAGCGGCACGATGTCCCACACGCGCTTCATGTCCTCGTCCACCGCCAGGCGGTAGGAGCGGGGATTGCCCAGCAGGTGGCCGTTGCGGTCGAGCAGGCCGTAGTCCACGCCCCAGGTATCGATGCCGAAGCAGTCCAGCTCGCCCACGTTCGCATGCTTGAACGCCAGCAGACCCAGCTTCAGCTGGTTGTACAGATACGGCAGATCCCAATAGTACACGCCGTTCATTTCGATGTAATTGTTTTCAAAGCGGTGCAGCTCGCGCATTTCGAGCCGGTCGCCGTCGAACTGGCCAAGTATGGCGCGGCCATTGCTGGCGCCAAGGTCGAAGGCGAGCAGATTCAGTTTCTTCATAATTATATATCCGCCTTTCCCACTCAGCGCTTGGAGAGGACGTCGGCCTCATACTGCTTCACATTGCCCAGCCAGTCGATGCCGG
>CAKUOX010000082.1 GCA_934670175.1 uncultured Clostridia bacterium
CGGGGCGATTTTTGCGGCGGAAAATCTCATTTTCCAGAGCAAAAATCGTTTCCCTGCAGTTTTTGCGCCCGAAAATCTGAAAAGATTTTAGCAAAAACTGGTGAGGGTGGTCGTGGCGGGGGAGCTTCTTCCCCGTCCACACGCTTGTCAAAAGCGCTTTTGACAAGCTGACTCAAGTATAGCATACCCGACTGCCCCTCGGCAAGTATCTGCAGCCTGCGTGCATCCGCGTCTACGCCGCATCGCGCGTGAGGCGGTGCACCCACTTATAGCTGTTTACGCGAATGAACGCCGGGATGCACTTGAGCAGCTGATCCACATTCACACAAATGATGACCGCGATGGTCGGCCAGTGCCACACCAGCCCGCCCAGCATGGCCAGCGGAATGAACACGAACAGCGACCCCATATCCAGAATCATGATAAAGAACGTATCGCCGCCGCCGCGTATAATGCCCGTGTTCACCGGCATCTGATAGCCGGTGCACGCCAGCACGACCGATTGAATAATCATATACGCATTGGCCAGCGCATAGGTCGCAGCCGAGATCTCGGGCGCATATATGCTCAGCAGCGGCACGCGAATCGCGAACATGACCAGCCCCAGCAGCAATCCGATGCCGACAAACAGGATCTGCAGCGTCACCGTATATTCCCGCAGCTTGGGCGTATCTCCCTCGCCCACGGTTTTGCCGATGATGACCGAGGCTGCCGACGCTGCGCCCACGGCTGTGACCTTCAGCAGCAGGAATATCGTGCTGGAAATGGACTGCGCAGCGATGGCCGAGTCGTCCATATGGCCAAGGATCACCGTTTGCAGCGCGTTGCTTACGCCCCACATCAGGCCCGAAAGCAGGATCGGCAGCGAGATTTTGGCGAAATCTCGGAAAATGGTTTTATTAAAGCCCAGCATGTGCTTCAACCGCAGACCCAGCCGTTCGTCGCGCAGGCAGTAGACCGACACGATCGCAAATTCCACAATTCTGGCCGCAAGCGTACCGATCGCCGCGCCGCGCGCGCCCATTTCCGGTGCACCGAGGTTGCCGCCGATCAGAATATAGTTGATGATAACGTTCACGATCAGCGAAATGACCGATACGCGCAGGGCAATCTTCACCGTTTCAACCACGCGCATTGAGCTGAGCATCACAGCCGTGAGCGCGAAGAAGATATAAGTGAAACGAATGATCTTCAAATACGCCACGCCCTCCTCGATGAAGGCTGCATTTTTCGTAAAGAGGCGCAGCACGCCCTGCGGAAACAGGCTGACCAGCACAAACAGCAGCACAGCCAGCGCGATTTCAAACCGGACGCCCACACCCGCGATATTTCGGATTTCATCCATGCGCCGCTGTCCCCAATACTGACTGCCCAGCACGATCACCGCGTTCGCGATGGCGTAGACGACCTGTTGATACACGAATTGCACCTGGTTGACCGCCGCTACACCCGCCAGCGCTGCCTCCGAATAGGTGCCCAGCATCATGTTGTCGGCCAGGTTGACACTCAGGATCACCGCCTGCTCCAGCATCAGCGCCAGGCAGAGCCTGATAAAGGTTTTGTAGAATGATCTGTCCCTGGTAAGCATTTGAAAAGACCTCTTTTGCATTGATAAGGCATTCAGCGGTCTATTCTATCATGGCGGTGCGCGCCGCACAAGCGTTAAACGGTAAAGGCTCCGGATCTTCATCCGGAGTCTTAGCTTGTCAAAAAATTTTGACAAGCATGTGGACGGGGAAGCACGCTCCCCCGCCACTGCCACCCTCTCCAGTTTTTGCTAAAATCCTTCGGATTTCCGAGCGCAAAAACTGCAGGGAAACGATTTTTGCTCTGGAAAATGAGATTTTCTGCCGCAAAAATCGTCCCGTGCCCACCGTACACGCCGCTGGGCACGATTGAAAGCTCGAAAGGGCTTCGACCCTCTCGAGCTCTCTCGGGTTTTTCGACAGACTGAGGCTCCGGACTTCATCCGGAGCCTCAATCTGCATCAATTCTTCTTTTTCACCAGCGGGTGATCCACAAAGTAGTTCAGCACCATGACCAGCAGCAGTACCGCGCCCCAGATCAGCGTGATATAGTAGGGCGAGATCTGCGGGAAGCGGTTGATGCCGGCCTCCAGCAGCGACAGCAGCACGATGGCCAGCATGACGCCGGAGAGCCTGCCGCGGCCGCCCGTGGGGCTGACGCCGCCGAGCACGGCGATCAGGATACACTGCAGCGTGTACTGGCTGCCGTAATCCGAGCGCGCCACGGAGTAGTTGGCCAGCATAATCATGCCGCCCAGCGCCGCGCAAATGCCGGAAAGCGCGTAGGTCTTAATCAGCACGCGATCGACCTTCAGGCCGGAGAAGCGCGCAACCTTTTCGTTCGTGCCGATCATGTACAGCTTCTTGCCGTAGGTCGTGCGGCTGATCAGGAACCAGATGATCACCGTAATAATCAGGAAGATGATCAGCTGCACCGGAATCAGGCCGGACATAGTGCCGCGCTTGCCGGGCACGACCTTGAGCAGCTTGTTGGTAATCATTTCCGAATAAGCATTGGGAATACCGCTGACGGCCTTACCATTGGTAATAACCATGGAAATACCGGTGAGCAGCTGATTGACGCCCATGGTAGCCAGAATCGGCGGGATCTTGACCTTGGAGACCAGCAGGCCGTTGAGCGCGCCCGCCAACAGACCGCAGACGATGGACAGCAGCAGCGCCGCGGGAATGACCCAGCCAGCCGCCTCGCCCGCCTCGTTGACCTGGTTCTTCATGAACATCGCCATCATGATGCCGGTCAGGTTCGCAATGCCCACGGAGGACAGATCGATACCGCCGGTAATCATGCACAGCATCGCGCCCAGCGCCATCAGTCCAAATTCGGGGAAGGTGGTAGCGATCTTCTGGAAGTTCTTAATGGCGAAGAACTTGTCAAAGCAGGTGATCGCCATGAAGATCAGCCATGCAGCCATCATCAGTACAAGACGGGAAATGTGGCGGTCGCGCCGATACAGCTTCACTATCGCGTTCATTTTGCCGCCTCCTTCTTCAGATTGCGCAGACCGGCCTTTTGGGCGCGCGTGACCTGCATGGCGGAAATGCCGGTGCCGACGACGATCAGCGCGCCGACGAACACATCCTTCCACACGGTCGGAATGCCGATGAGGATCATGGAGTTTTCTACCGCCACGATCAGCGCCGTGCCCAGCATGCAGCCGAACAGCGTGCCGGAACCGCCGGCGATGGACGTGCCGCCCAGCACCACGCCCGCGATGATGTTCATTTCCATGCCCAGCATGTTGGTGGGATGCATCTGCTGCATCATGCAGATACGGCACATGCCCGCCAGCGCGGAGATCATGCCCACGAACACCAGCATCAAAAAGCGCGTGCGCTTGACGTTAAAGCCCGCGCGGTGCGCGGAGACCGCGTTGCCGCCAATGGCGTAGATGCCGCGGCCAAACATCGTGCGGTTGAGAATAATGTAGGCCAGAATCAGCACGGCCACCAATATCAGGAATGTGGTGGGCATGCGCGAGGTCAGACCCGAGCTCTTATTCTCAGCAATGAACAGTGCCGAAGTGCCGAAAGACTTCATGCCTGCCGGAATCACGGCCAGCTGCTTGGAATTGAGCGTGCCCTGCATAATGCCCTTGAACACGTTGGACGTTCCCAGTGTCACGATCATGGCAGGCAGCTCGAAATAGCCGATGAACAGGCCGTTCAGCGCGCCCAGCACGCCGCCGATAACCAGCGTAATCAGGATCGGCAGCCAGATACCGCCGTTATAGCCGGCGTCCAGCAGCATTTTCGTGGTGGCAAAGCCCGTCAGCGACGCCAGTGCCGGAAAGGATACATCGAAGCCGCCGGACACGATGACCATGAATTCGCCGATGGCGAATATGCCCGGCACGACCAGCGCGCTGAGCAGGTCGACGATGTTGTTCGGCGTGAAGAACTGATGCGAGCGCACCTCAATGAGCAGGCAGAGCGCCAGGAACACCAGCGCGATATAGAATTCGTTTCTTCCGGTCAGCTTCCGGATCGTCTTTTTCATTCGCGAGCCCTCCCCTTACATCATGTGCGAAAGCACGGTGGCTTCGTCGGCCTGCGCCGGATCCAGCTTCGCGACGATTTTGCCGCCCTTCATCACCAGCAGATCGGAGCAGTTTTCCAGCACTTCGGGCAGGTCGTCCGAAATGATGATGACCGCCATACCCTGATCCGCCAGCCGCTGCAGAATCTTATGGATGTCATGCTTGGAGCCGATGTCCACACCCACGGTCGGGCCATTCAGGATCAGCACATCCGGCTTGCACGCCAGCCACTTGGCCAGCACGATGCGCTGCTGATTGCCGCCGGACAGCGTGGAGCAGGCATTTTTCGGGTCGGGCGTGGCAATCGCCATTTCCTTGACCCACTTGTCGATCTCCGCCGCCGTCGCCTTGCGGTCTACGATGCTCAGCGCCTTGCTCAGCTGGTCGATCTCCGAAATGACGATGTTGTCCGCAATGGACTGCGACAGGAACAGACCCTCGCTCAGGCGATCCTCCGGCACATAGCCGATGCGATTGGCAATGGCGTCGGTCACGCTGTGGATCGTCACCTGCTTGCCGTCCTTCCAGATCTCGCCGGACTTGGCGCGGCGCAGGCCGAACAGCGCCAGCGCCAGCTCGGTTCTGCCGGAATCCAGCAGGCCGGTGATGCCCAGGATTTCGCCGCGGCGCAGCCCGAAGGATACGTCCGTGAACGCGCCGGGCAGCGTGAGCTGCTTTACCTCCAGCACGTTTTCGGTGCTCTGGTAGCTGGGCTTGAATTTTTCGTTTTCAAATTCGCGCCCCGTCATATAATAGGAGAACTTCTTATCGTCCAGATCGGCGGTATTGCCGCTGACAATCAGCTTGCCGGAACGGAAGATGGTGAAGCGCTCCGAAATTTCAAATACCTCGTTCAGCTTGTGGCTGACAAACAGAATGGCGATGCCCTGCGCCTTGAGCTTGAGGATGATGTCAAACAGCGCGCGCACTTCCTTCTTCGTCAACGCCGTGGTGGGCTCGTCCATGATGATGAGCTTGGCGTTGAACATCAGCGCGCGGCAGATGGCGACCATCTGCTTTTCGGCAACGGTGAGCGTGCCGACCAGGCGGTCAAGATCCATTTCGAAATTGATCTTGCTCAGCGCCTCCCTGGCGACCTGGCGCATGTGGCGCTTGTTCACAAATTTGCGGCCTGCGGCCAGCTCCGTATTGATGGCCAGGTTCTCCATTACCGTCAGATTCGGGAAAATGGAAAAATCCTGATAAATGACCTGTATGCCCATGGCAATGGATTCCAGGGGCGTAATATGGTTGTATTTCTTGCCGTTGAACTCGATATAGCCGGAATCCGGCTGATATACGCCGCAGATAACCTTGATCAGCGTAGACTTGCCGCAGCCGTTTTCTCCGGCAAGGCAATGGATTTCACCGGGCTTGATCTCCAGCGAAACGCCCGTCAGCGCCTTGACACCCGCGAACGATTTGGATATGTCAACGGCTTTGAGCAGGTATTCGGACATGCTGTATCCTCCTTAGAGCGGCGCACCACGCCGGCGTGTGGAATAGAGGGCTTTTGAAAATACGTTGGGGAGCCTTGCGGCTCCCCGCCCGTATTTTGGGAAACGTTGAGAATTAGAAGCCGAAGGAATCCACGTTCTCGGCATTGATGGTGATCCAGCCCTTGCCCTCGAACACGGTTTCAGAGCCTTCCTTGAACTGGAGCTCAGTGTAGCCTTCTACGCCCAGATCCAGAGGAGCGGAGATCTCTTCGCCATTGAGGATCTTCTGCGCGAGCGCGACCATCGCCTGGCCGGCCAGAGCGGGATCCCACAGGGTCAGATACTGAACAGCGCCGCTCTTGAGCAGCTCGGCGTTGTCGCCAGGCATGCCGGTACCAGCGGTGAACACCTTGCCCTGCAGGCCGAGCTCTTCGATCGCGCGGGCAACGCCGGGAGCGTCAAAGGAAGAGGTGCCCATGATGCCCTTCAGATCCGGATACTTCTTGAACAGCTCCTTGGCCACGTTGTAGGCGGTGTCGCCATTGTCATGGGACTCAACGCGCGGTTCTTCCTCCAGCAGCTTCATGTTCGGATAGGCTTCCTGAGCGCGCTTCACGCCGCCGTCCGCCCATTCGTTGTGGGAGCCGTTGGTCAGGTCGGCAACCATGGTGGTGTACAGGCCTTCTTCGCCCATCGCCTTGGCCAGGTTGTCCATGATGAACGCGCCGTACAGCTCGTTGTTGAAGGCTTCGATGTCGTAATCCACGTTGGTCAGGCCAGCGCCTTCATGCGCGATCACGACGATGCCAGCTTCGCGGGCGGCCTTCAGAGCGGGCTCGATGGACTCCAGGTCAACCGGAACCACGCAGATGGCGTCCACTTCCTGAGCGACCAGGTCCATGATCAGCTGATACTGCAGGGTAGCGTCGATCTCGGGGGTGCCCTTCTGATAGATGGTATCTTCGGTATGGGCGGCGGCGTATTCTTCAACGCCAGTGTTCATGCGAACGAACCAGGGGTTGGAAGCATCCTTCGGCACGACCACGATCTCGTAGCCTTCCGCCAGGGCGGCTGCGCAGGTGAGCACCATGATCGCAGCGATGAGCAGAGCAACCAGTTTCTTCATGAGAGTTTACCTCCTTAAAATCTATTTCACGCCCTTTGGCGCAAAACACAGCAAATAGTGCGTATCCCCACGCTTATTTATCGCCGCGCAGCTGGAAGCGCAGGTCATCCTTCGTTTCCAGGGACAGCGGATAATCGCCCAGGTGCTCCATCTTGAAGCCGTTCTTGACATACTCGTCGAAATTGAAGGCTTCCAGCTCGTCGATGGCCAGCTTGTGGAACTCGTAGAAATTGTGCCACCACTCATAGCCCGTGCCCAGCTCGGCATTCAGATAGGCATCCGCGATATCGCAGCCCATCGCCGGCGCCACATAGAAGGCGCCCATCGCCAGCACGTTCACGCCGTTGCCGGTCACAGCGCGCAGCGCTGCCGGAACCGATTCTACCACGCCCGCGTGCACATGAGGGCACTTGCTCGCCGCAATGTGGATGCCCATGCCCGTGCCGCAGAACACCAGCGCGCGCTCGAACTGCTTCGTCGCAATCATCGCACCCACGCGCAGACCGATGCGATGGAACATGTTCTCCGTATCGTCCACATTCGGGTCGGTCACGCCGACGTCGGTGATCGTCCAGCCCTTTTCGCGCAGATGCGCGCAGACGGCTTCCTTCAGCGGGTAGCCGGCAAAATCCGCACCTACCAGCAGCTGCTTATCCTTGATCGTTTTCATATTGCTATTTCTCCTTCCAATATATATCAGCCCGTTTCCGGACGGATAAACACAAATGCTATATCGAAGCCCTGCGCACCAGCTCGCAGGGGATCATGCAGCTGTCCGCCGGCTCCCCCGCCGCCATGGTCAATATGCGCATCACAGCCTCGCGCGATATGCGGCTCACATCCTGGCGCACCGTCGTGATCGGCACGGGTGAAACTGTGGCAAAGATCACATCATCGTAGCCGACGACCGCCATATCCTCCGGTACGCGCACGCCGCGCGCACGCAGCGCGTTGAGCGCGCCCAGCGCCATCATGTCGTTCACGCATACCAGTGCATCCACATCGAGATCCGGCTGCGCACACACAAACGCCTGAGCATCCTCATAGCGCACGCCGTCCAGGTGATAAATGCGTCGATACGCAAGCCCCGCTGACTCGATAAAATCAATATAACCCTGCGTGCGCAGATCCAGACAGCACACGTTTTCGGGGCCGCTGAGCATGGCAATGCGCTTATAGCCGCGTTCAAAGAGCGCGCGCATGGCGAGCTGCATGCCGCCGTAAAGATCGCACATCACGCGCGGCAGCGCCGCGCTGGGATAGTCCGCCGTCACAAACAGCAGCGGCATACCCGCCTCGTCCAGCAGACTCAGGTAATCCGGATGCTCGTTTGGCGTGTTCACCGGCGCGAGCATCAACGCATCCATCCGGTTTTCGATCATTCGCTTGATGATCTTGTGCTCAAGCTCCGGCGAATTCATGCTCACCGAGATCGACAGACCGTAATCGCTGCTGCGGAGCTGGTTGAAAATGTTCTGCGCAAGCGAGGCGTAATACACGTTTTCAATGTCCGGCACGATCAGCCCGATCTGGTGGCTTCGGCGCGTCACGAGATTTCGCGCATAGGGATTCGGGCGATAGCCCATCTCGCGCGCCAACGCCTGGAGCCGCGCGCGCGTCTGCGCATTGATCCTCGTGCTGCCATTGAGCGCCAGAGAAACCGTCGCTTTGGACAATCCTGCTCTGCGCGCCACGTCCTCCAACTTAACTCCCATGCCACATCTCACATATTAAACCGTTTTAACACTGATATTATAACCATATTCCTAACTGTTGTCAATAGGTACTTAAAACAATTCAGCACCACTGCACATAATACTCATCAAAAATAAGCCGTACTCGCGCTTCTTTAGGTACTGTCAATAGTAATGCGCAAATTGAACAGCGTCACTTATGAAGTTGGTTAGGCGAAGGCCGAACAGGCCTCA